>NZ_LWFE01001674.1:0-1445 GCF_001635675.1 Oleiphilus sp. HI0061
AATGCTTTGTCTGACGAAGATACACGTAATATATTAATTAATACGGTGCGCGAGCGCTTTTCAGTAGCGTTGATTGATGAATTTCAAGATACCGATCGTGAGCAATACCATATCTTTTCGAGTATTTTCTCGTCAAGCATTGAGTCTCGCAAAGATGCCTCGATGGTGCTTATTGGTGACCCTAAGCAAGCAATCTATGCTTTTCGAGGCGGGGATATCGCCACCTACCTCAGAGCTAAGCAGGATATTGACAAACACCCGCGTGGCCACCAGTTCACAATGGATACCAATTGGCGTTCTTCGCCTGAGATGGTCACAGCAGTAAATCAGGTATTCCAGCGCGAATCGAATCCATTTATCGCAGAAGACATCCCTTTTAACGCTGTAAACGCGGCGAAGAGTACACCCGAGCACTTGCGTGGTCAGCCTGCGTTTTGCATCACTCAAGTAAGACCTGAAGGACGTGATATAAAAGCGATGACCTCCATACTTGCCGATCATTGCGTCCAACAAATTCTTGCATTGCTGACTGAAGGAAAGGCCGCTTACTCAGACATTGCCGTATTAGTTCGTTCAGGAAAAGAGGCCGAGCTAGTTAAGCAACGCCTTGCACGCTATGGCTTAAGTGCAAGCTACGAAGGCAAGAGCAATATTTACGATAGTGAAGAAGCGCAGGCCATTTATCGCTTGCTTGCAGCGATAGCAGAGCCGGGTGATGAGTATCTGCTAATGAGCTGTCTGTCTGAATTATTCTTTTGCATCGACGACGAACGCCTCTTGGATATTCGAAATAACGATAGTGTTTTGGAGTATTATCTTGAGCTGTTTAATGACTTGCATAAATGTTGGAATCGCCATGGAGTCTTAGCCGCGATACGTGACGCTATGAGTCGCTTGGGTGTCTATGCATCTTGGCACCAGGATGCCTCACAGTTCCAGGACTGGGAAAGACGCCTTAGTAATGTTAATCAGCTAGCGGAGTTATTACAAAGTCAGGCGCAAGTCACACGTGGTCACTTTGCGCTACTGCGTTGGTTTCGTCAGAATATTTCAGCGTCGGTACTGGCTGATGATGAGAGTCGTCTACGTCTTGAAAGTGATGAACAGCTAATTCGTATCGTCACGATTCACAAAAGTAAGGGCTTAGAGTATCCCTATGTCTTTCTACCGTTTGTATTCACAGGCCGTGGTGCTGATATGGCGTGGTTTTATGATCAGAGCGGCAAGTTAAACCTCGACTTACTCAAGCAAGAGTCAAATGTCAGTTTGGTGGACCGAGAGCGGCTGGCTGAAGATATCCGCTTATTATATGTCGCACTGACACGAGCAAAATATCAATGCTTCCTTGGTACCTACTTTTATAAAGGCGCGGGCGTACTTAGTTTGGGGGTAGCGAAAACTGCCTGGGCTTATCTGCTTGACCGTGAAGCAATACTTGAAGGTTT
>NZ_LWFE01001675.1:0-1148 GCF_001635675.1 Oleiphilus sp. HI0061
AGGGATCTGCCCAAGGATCGGTATAGCCCACTAAACGCTTTAATCTGTAGGGCTGCGAATAAATCAGTAAGGCCACAGATGCTAAACAGCCTAGAATCAGAATAATAAACTGCCCTAATCTCGCACCACTGAGGAAAATCATTCCCAGAAAGGCACAACCAATTACAACGGTAGAACCTAAGTCCGGCTCACTAAGCAGCAATAAGGCAACCAAAGCCAAGACCAACATCGGCTTTGCAAAGCCCCACCATGTTGTACGCACCTCATCTAAACGTCTCACTAAATAGCCTGCGAGATAAGCCACCAACAAAAGCTTCGCCAATTCAGAAGGCTGAAAATTCAAGCTACCTAAACTAATCCAGCGTGTACTGCCATTAACTGTTTTACCAACGCCTGGGAGAATGACCACCAAAAGCATTAGTAAAGACAAACTCAGCGCAAGCCAGCCAGTCTTCTGCCACCACGAAGATGGCAACTGGTAAGTAAATACGCCGGCGATACAACCCAAGACAATGAAAATGCCGTGGCGAATCACATAGTGAAATGGGTTTCCATTTCTGGCATCCGCAATATCTACCGAAGCCGATGCAATCATAATCAAGCCAGTCAGCAGCAATAGAACACTAACGAACAACATGACATGATCTGTACGTGGTTCAATGCGAAGCGAGTCTTTGCTTTGCAGCAATCCAGGCATGCCAGCTCTAGCGATAGAAAGTGTCATAAGGCCAAAACCTCCTGCTCAAACATATCGCCTCGCTGCTCGTAACTTTTGAACATATCGAAACTTGCGCACGCTGGAGACAACAACACAGCGTCACCTTCTTCTGCCCGCGCCTTGGCTTGTTGAACTGCCTGCTCCAGGTTAGCAACACGAAGCGTTTCAACCTTATCTTTTAAAACAGCTTCTATTAACTCCGCATCCTGTCCAAATAGCAGCGCCAGTTTCCCAAACTTTTGCATAGGCTCGAGCAAGCCGGAAATATCAGCACCTTTACTATCGCCTCCGGCAATTAGCAGTACCTTTCCATCTAAATTCGCACCAATACTGCTAATGGCTGTTTGGGCTGCACCCGCATTCGTTCCTTTTGAGTCATTGATATAATCAACACCGTCTACAGACCTGATATGCTGACAACGGTGACGTA
>NZ_LWFE01001676.1:0-1179 GCF_001635675.1 Oleiphilus sp. HI0061
TTTGGCGACACAACTCAGAGCCAATTGACCCCCCCGCACCAGTGACCATCACCACCTTATTTGAGATACAACCCGAAAGCCTGGCCCTATCGGCCGCGACTTCATCACGCCCAAGCAGGTCTTCAATATCAACATCACGAATTTCTTCAATTCGCGCCTTACCGCTGACAACATCATTAATTTGTGGAATGGTCTGCACAGCAAGCGGGTACTGCTCCAAGCCCTTTATCACTTCAGCTCTTCGAGCCCTGGAAGCATGGCCCAAGGCTAACAAAATACTCTGCGCACCATAACGCTTGAGCACCTCAGAAATATTCTCGGGTGAATAAACGCGGATACCGTTAAGAATGCTACCGTGCTTACTAATATCATCATCAATAAAAGCAATTGGCTGAACCTGCTTGCCATGAAAAAGTATCGAACTTAGCTGCAAGCCAGACTTACCCGCACCATAGATAATCACCCGATCTTTGGATTTCATCATATCGCGGTGTACCAGAGAGCGAGCTAACATACGCGTCCCTCCGACAAAGATCATCGCTAAACACCAGTAAATAATGGGAACGGAACGAGGAATCGGCGCCTGAAATAAAAAGCCCAAAGCCGCCAACATAATAGCAGAGATAGAAACACCAGAAATAATCGCCAGTAAAGCATGATTACTCATATAGCGAATAACAGCCCGATATAAACCGAGACGCGCAAAAACAAAAATACTGGTAAAAACGGTGACAAAAGCGACTAACAATACGGAGCTATTTTCAAGCAAATAAAGTTCATCGTAACGTAAACTTAGGGCCATCCATAAGGCGAAAGGTAGACAAAGACTGTCTGCAAAAACCGTAACCAGGCGTTTCTGGTACCGGGGAAGGTGTAACAACTTACTTAGCACGTCCGATTTATCCTTATCATTCTCCAGTTTCTGAGCGCTTCTGCGAGCGCCTGACTTCATTTTAACCAAGTCCTTAGTGAATACAATAGTGATTGTCGCTAATTGTGTCAGTGAGTTAAATTAATTAGGAATAATCATAGAATTAGTATTCACTATCGCCTCTGAAGCCGTTAATATCGAACTTGCATGACACAAGCTTTGACACGGATTGCTCAATAGCCGTTCATGCACTTGATTCTATTAACGCAAGGAGCGAACTTATGAAATCAAACTCTTTTCTTTCTAAC
>NZ_LWFE01001677.1:0-1615 GCF_001635675.1 Oleiphilus sp. HI0061
TAATTAGCTTTCATCACCATCCGGTTGATATCGGCAGTACCTGGCTGGATAAGATTGGTTTGCATAATCGAGATCAGTTTTTCGATATCGTTGACCGCTATGACAATGTCAGAGCGGTACTCTGGGGGCATATTCATCAAGAGTTTTCTGAAACGCGTAAAGGTGTTCAGCTGCTGGCGACGCCTTCAACCTGTATTCAATTTACTCCGAAGTCCCATGATTTTGGTGTAGAAGCGATAGCGCCTGGTTACCGATGGCTAAAGTTATTTGACGACGGTCGTTTAGAGTCAAAAGTTTCAAGAGCTGAAGATTTTCAGTTTAATTTAGATCTCGAGAGTAATGGCTATTGAAGTCTGTTATTTATTTACATGGTTTCAATAGTTCACCACAGTCTCACAAAGCCCAGTTATGCAAGGCTTATTTTGAGCGACAATGCCCTGGGCTTCGTTTAGAAATTCCAAAACTCCCCCCATCGCCACGCGAAGCGATTGCTCTGGTAGACAAGCTGATTGAAAGCATTGGTGTACAGAATCTGCTCGGATTCATTGGTAGCTCGCTTGGTGCTTATTACAGTATGCACTTGCTTGAGAGGTACTCTTTGCCGGGCTCCTCTCTGAAGGCAGTTTTGATCAACCCTGCTTTAAAGCCTTACGAACTGCTCGTTGATTATCTAGGTGAGAATACTAACTACTACTCTGGCGAAACCTACACTGTATTACCTTCACATATGGATGAGTTAAAGTCTTTGGAACTAAGCCCTAAGCAGAATGCTTCGTTGGTCAGTTCGGATAATGTTTATATCATGACGCAAACCGGAGATGAGGTCTTGGATTTCGCACAGGCTTTAGCATGTCTGCCTAAGGCTAAACTCTGGGTTCAGGCCGGTGGTGATCATGCATTTTGTGATTTTGAAAAGGTTTTGCCTTCCCTGCAATACTTTCTTTTATAGTCAGCGAATCGTCGCTATTTATGCCTTATAAAATAATTGGTGGTTTTTTCCCCAGTCAATCAGGTAAAATGCCGCTCTAATTTTACTCTATTTATTCCTAACTTCTCGGAGAATGCTCTTGGGCTCAAAAACCGCATTATATGAGGTGCATCAGGATTCCGGTGCCAAGATAGTAGATTTTGGTGGCTGGGACATGCCTTTGCATTATGGCTCTCAAATTGAAGAGCATAAAATTGTGCGCCAAAGCGCGGGTATGTTCGATGTGTCGCACATGACAATTGTTGATGTACAGGGTAAAGACTCTCGTGACTATCTTCGTTATTTGTTAGCGAACGATGTCGACAAGCTGCAAGAAACAGGCAAAGCACTCTATAGTGGCATGTTGGATGAGAAGGGTGGTGTGATCGACGACCTGATTGCTTATCGTATGCCTAAAGACTATCGCCTAGTGGTTAATTGCGGTACGCGAGAAAAAGACCTGGCTTGGATGAACAAGCAGGCTGAAAAATTTGATGTGGAATTGATTGAGCGCCCCGAGTTAGCCATGGTGGCCATTCAAGGCCCCGAAGCTATACAGAACATTAAGCAGGCTTCTCCTGATAATGCCGAGCTTATCGATAGTTTAAAAGTGTTCCAAGGCTTGGAAGCTGGCGATTGGATGTTCTG
>NZ_LWFE01001678.1:0-592 GCF_001635675.1 Oleiphilus sp. HI0061
GAGCTATCAAGGTATTGAGTGATAAATGAATATTGAAAGTATTAGAGAACAATTCCCTATTCTAAACCAAGAGGTCAATGGCAAGCCTTTGATCTACCTTGATAGTGCCGCCAGTGCACAAAAGCCCGAAGCGGTGCTCGAAAGCATGGCGAACTACTATCATCATGATAATGCCAACGTACACCGAGGCGCGCACACCTTGGGTGACCGTGCAACGGCTGGTTTCGAAGGTGCACGCGAAACAGTTCGTCAATTTCTCAATGCAAACTCAACCAAAGAAATCATTTGGACCAAAGGAACAACTGAAGCCATTAACCTGATTGCTAACGGTTTGGCAAGTCAGCTAGAGCCTGGTGACGAGATCATCGTTAGCCGCATGGAGCATCACGCCAATATCGTTCCCTGGCAATTAGCGGCGGAGAAATGCGGTGCGCAAATTAAAGTACTCGATTTTGACGAGAACGGTGAGCTATCACTTTCCCAAGTTGATGAGTTGATTAACGAGAAAACCAAAGTCATCGCTGTCACCCACGTATCCAATGTCCTGGGCACGATTAACCCTGTTAAAGAAATCATTGAAAAAGCAAAGGCT
>NZ_LWFE01001679.1:0-1097 GCF_001635675.1 Oleiphilus sp. HI0061
TTAATGGATACTACTGAAGACATGCTGCGTACTATCGCCTTGGATGTACTGGGTACAACTGACATTAAATCAACTAAGAAAGATGCAGATGGCGAAGTGATTGCCGAGACGGTCTATGACTTTGCCAAACCCTTCGAGCGCATGACAATGGCCGAAGCTGTGCTTAAGTACAATCCAGACTTTGAGCCGTCTATCATCAACGACGCCGGAAATAACTTGGAGCAAATGATTGCCTATGGACGCCAGGTCGGTATTAGAGAAGATGCTAAGCAATCTGCCTGGGGTGCAGGTAAGTGGTTATGCGAAATCTTTGAAGAGACTGCTGAAGAAAAGCTCGATCAGCCTACTTTTATTACTGCCTACCCATGGGAAGTTTCTCCATTAGCGCGTCGAAATGATGACAACCCATTTATCACTGACCGTTTTGAGTTCTTTGTTGGCGGCCGTGAATTGGCAAATGGCTTTTCGGAGCTTAATGACGCTGAAGACCAGGCTGACCGCTTCCGCAAGCAGGTTGAAGAAAAAGATGCTGGTGATGATGAAGCGATGCATTACGACTCAGATTACATCCAGGCTCTTGAATACGGTATGCCACCTACTGCAGGTGAGGGTATCGGTATTGATAGGCTAGTGATGCTATTTACCGACAGCCCAACCATTAAAGACGTTATTTTGTTCCCGCACATGAAGCCAGTATCTTAATAAGGGGCTTATTGTTTGGGTTTCATATGATGGCTGAAGGTTCAGAAAAAGAAGGTAGACTGAGTGAGTCCTGGCAGCAAGTTGTCGGCGACCAGCTTACCCTGCCTTACATGCAGTCTTTACGTGGATTTCTAAGCAGCGAAAAGGCTGCGGGTAAAATTATTTATCCGCAAGGCTCCGAAATCTTCAATGCGCTGAATCATACCGCTTTTGAAGAGGTAAAGGTTGTTATTATCGGGCAGGACCCGTATCACGGGCCTGGGCAGGCGCATGGTTTGTGTTTCTCGGTTCAGCCGGGTGTAGCAATACCGCCTTCATTACGTAATATATATCAAGAACTCAACACGGATACAGGCATGCCGATTCCAAGTTCAGGAAATCTAATTTCTTGGGCC
>NZ_LWFE01001680.1:0-727 GCF_001635675.1 Oleiphilus sp. HI0061
CATAATCAATACCAGCTTGCTCTAGCCGTCTAATTTGCTCACCAATCGCACCATAAAGTGAAGGGTCACCACATTGAAGCCGCGCAACGTCTTTACCTTCTTGGTGGGCTTTCTCAATGTGCTGGCTAATTTCTTCTAAGTCGATAGAGGCGGTATCGACAATCAACTCTGCTTTATCTTCAACTGAATCCAAGACCTCTCTGGGTATCAATGAACCGGCGTACAAAACAACAGGACAACGCTCAAGTATACGCTGGCCTTTTAGGGTCATGAGCTCTGGGTCACCCGGACCGGCTCCAATAAAATAGACTGTCATAGTTTTTTCTTATAGCCTCTTGGCGTGTAAACCCATTCTTTTTTGCCATTGACGATATGTCGAGATTCGCTGTTTCCAACGCTCACAAGCGTGAACATATCAACGTCTTTGGCATCTAACTTATCTAGGGTGGTAATGGTGATGGACTCGTCTTCACGGGTTAATTGGCGCCCCAACAAAACGGGCGTCGAAGCCGGTCGGTACTGGAGCAAAACGTCTCGCGCATGGTTCAACTGCCAATCACGCTTTTTAGATACGGGGTTATAGAACGAGATAACAAAGTCACCTTGGCCAGCGCTATGAATACGCTTTTCGATCGTCTCCCAAGGCGTTAGCAAATCAGATAACGATACGGTACAAAAATCATGACCGAGCATGGCGCCGACACGGCTTGCGCCCGCTTGCATGGCA
>NZ_LWFE01001681.1:0-873 GCF_001635675.1 Oleiphilus sp. HI0061
TTAATTTAAGTTTAGTGAGGCGCAAAACGTACCAAATAGTGAATATTGTTCATATTTTGCACCCTCGATAATACACGAGCTAAAAAGAGAATAGATTTGTGATTTCATTCACAAAANAGGGCCTTCCCTGGCCCCACTAACTATGTAAATCTAATTAAGTCGAGTGAATGTATTTACCCGAATTACAATACAGTCTGAAGCACAGGCCAAATCTGATTTGCCAAGTTAATAGATCCTTCTGGGGTTGGGTGAATATTATCGCTTTCAACTTGAGATGCTGGAACAGTGCCACGCGTATCGACAAATGAGCAGCTTGCATTCGTCGCTACATCGCAAGCATAACCAAGCAAGTCATCACCGTAATTTAAGGCTTTTGTGAGGTTTTTATTGCCACGAGGTAACTCGTAATACCCTAGCCATATCACGTTCTGAACATCATCACTTTCCATCTGATTGAGCAGGTTTATTGCATTAATATACTGATCCTCAATCAAGCCACGGCAGCTTCTTGAAATATTCCAACGCCACCAGTGAGTACGACACCCATAAGGGTCGAATAGCATTGCGGGGATAAGAATGTCGTTACCGCCGCCATCCATAACAATGGTATCGATATTTGCGTCTGTAGACTTAGCATCCTCATATTGTTGATCGACGGCTTTAGCCAAGGCACCACCAGACAACTCTGCTCCGCTTTGCGTGTAATCTCGAAAGGTCTCACCGGCATAGGATTCGAGCGTCTCTTGAATGACACCATTAAGATCAAAGATCGAGTCGCCCAGAGTAATAACGTCATTGCGATCTGCCACTTCTTCGTAAGGGTTACCTGTACAACCGACAACACTCACAGAAACTATACAGGCAGCTGCAAAT
>NZ_LWFE01001682.1:0-971 GCF_001635675.1 Oleiphilus sp. HI0061
CAATATTTTTTGCCAATCACCGGCGTTTGCGTGTCATGCTTGCGGGGGATGAAAGTGCGACCGCATTAGGAGTGGATGTAAAGCGTTTGCGAATTTCTATGTTATTGCTTAGTTCTTTGTTAACGGCAACGTTGGTTGCAAATTGTGGTGGCATAGGCTTTGTTGGTTTAATGGTGCCCCATATTGTTAGAAGGTTGCTAGAGCGCCGGAGTAAGCACGTTTTAACGGCGTGTGTATTATTGGGTGGTTGTTTCATGGTATGGGTTGATGTGCTTGCACGTACCTTGATCGATAATAATGAGCTACCCGTTGGTGTCATTACAGCAGCAATTGGTAGTGCCTTCTTTCTTCTGGTTCTTCGTCGTCGAGGATGGTAAATCGTGCTTATGTTCAGAGTACTTAATCTATTGCTTTTGCTAGTCTTGGCTTTTCAAGCTTCCTTGTCTCATAGTGACGAAACTTCCCACGCACCCTTTGTTGCAAAGCGAATCGTAGCGCTTTCTCCACACTCAGTTGAGTTATTATTTTCTCTAGGTGCTGGAAGTAGAATCGTAGCAACGACAAGCTATGCTGATTTTCCTGATGAAGCTAAGAGAATACCTCAGGTCGGTGGTTACAATGGGATTCAACTTGAGAGTGTGCTCGCCTTAAAACCGGACTTGATTGTTGCTTGGGAAGGAGGCAATCCTGCCGGTGATATTGATCGCCTAGAACGCTTGGGCTTAAAGGTCTATCGTAGTGAAACCAAGCGTATGGCAGATATTGAAACGGAAATCATAGAGCTGGGGGCCTTGACTGGGCTGAATGCGAAAGCCGCGGAGCTCGTTGCAACGTTTAAGCAAGACTGGCAGGGCAT
The DNA here is from genome assembly GCF_001635675.1 of Oleiphilus sp. HI0061. Lineage (NCBI taxonomy): Bacteria > Pseudomonadati > Pseudomonadota > Gammaproteobacteria > Oceanospirillales > Oleiphilaceae > Oleiphilus > Oleiphilus sp. HI0061. The sequence continues at coordinate 857 of NZ_LWFE01001682.1, forward strand.
ACAGAAAGAGAATCATCATAAAGCGCCAATAAGCTTCTTTTACCAGTTGTGGAATGAGCCCTTAAGAACGATAGGTGCGGGCAGCTGGATCAATGAAATTTTAACGAGTTGTGGT
>NZ_LWFE01001683.1:0-1813 GCF_001635675.1 Oleiphilus sp. HI0061
CTTTTGTGCGTAGAGGAAATCAGCTAAAAGGCGGGTTGTGTACGGCTGAGTGTGTTATCGAACTACTTGAGCTTGCAGGTGAGTCTGAGTCAGCAAGTGAACTCGCTTATCATTATGAGGCGTTTAACAGGGCGCTGCCATCTTAATGTAGCCATTTATTTAGCTTCTCTTGAACGATCATGGCATCGACAGGCTTGCTAATATAGTCATTCATTCCCACAGCAAAGCATTTATCATCATCACCTTTCATTGCATTAGCTGTCATGGCAACAATAGGTAGCTGCTTGGCGTTTTCTCCGGCTTTACCTTGTCTGATCGCTGTAGTTGCTTCATATCCATCCATTTCCGGCATTTGGCAGTCCATGAAAATGAGGTTGTAGGGGACCGTTTTTTCAGCGTCGCGTATCATTTCTAGCGCTTCTAGGCCGTTGGCAGCGATATCGCACTGTTGGTCAAGCGCCTCAAGAATACCTTGTACAACGAGCTGGTTTACATAGACGTCTTCAACAAGCAGGATTCTAGACTCGCTCAAATCTGTAGTGGGGTCTTCTATAGCCGCTATCGCACTTTGCGTTAGCTCTGGTTTTTCTGAATAGAGGCTGAGCTCCATGCTTTGGATTAGGTCATTGGAACAGATAGGCTTATAGATATGGGCATCGAAGCCATGAGTCTTGCAATAGTTTTCATCGACCTGGGAACCGTACTTTGTCATGAGTATCAGGTATAAGGTTTCATTGCCTGCTTGGCTGCGAAGGTTGTCGCTAAGGTCGTGGGCAGAACCTTCAATCAGGTCTGCATCGATATAGATCAAGGGGACCTTACCAGGCCCGACAACATGTTCATTGAGTGAATTGAGCACGGAATTGGAGCTGTCGCAGATATATGAGGGAATTCCCCATTTACTTAGCTGTTTCTCAATTTCCTTGGCTGTGTCCTGATGTTTATCGAGAATAAATGCTAGCAGTTGTTCGGTCTCAAATTGTGGCGCGCTTTCTTTGTTTTCAGTAGAGCTGTCAACCATGAATGAGGCAGTAAAGACACTACCTTTACCTAGCTCACTGGCGACTCTAATATCGCCATGCATTAATTGGCATAAATTTCGAGAAATAGTTAAACCAAGGCCAGTGCCGCCATATTTTCGAGTGGTTGAGGCATCTGCTTGTGAGAATGAGTCAAATATCGTTGCCAGCTTATCTTTAGCTATTCCGGTACCGGTATCGTGAACTTCGCAAATTAGATCCAGGCTGTCACCAAAGTCTTCGTAGACTTCTACTTTTAGGGTTACGCTACCGGAAGAAGTAAACTTTATCGCATTCGATATTAAATTCGTTAAGACTTGCCTGATTCGCCCAGGGTCACTTGTGATATGGGTTTTATTGATGCCCGAAACATCGACAACGAAGTCTATGTCTTTGTCGTATGCTTGCTTACTAAGTGTTTTCGCCAAGCTGGAGATTAAGTCAATTAAGTCGAAAGAGACCTGCTCAAGCTCGAGTTTACCTGACTCAACCTTAGAGAAGTCGAGTATATCGTTGATCAAGCTTAGCAAGGACTCAGCACTAGATTTTGCCAATGAGGCTCTTTGTCTTTGCTCATCACTGAGCTCTGTGTTCATCAGCAGATTGAGCATGCCGAGTACACCGTTCATTGGCGTGCGTACTTCATGACTCATGCTGGCCAGGAACTCAGACTTAACTTTCAACGCATTTTCGGCAACGGCTTTTTCTTCTTGAAGGGCTATTTCACGGAATTCTAGTTCTTGTGCGTAATCAGATAATTTTGAGGCTGAAACTTTGACCTCTGAAAGATCCTC
>NZ_LWFE01001684.1:0-671 GCF_001635675.1 Oleiphilus sp. HI0061
CCGTGAAACCGTTCAGCCGGCTCAGCTAACAAGTAAAACCTATAAGCCCATTGTGCTGAATCGCCCCGAATACAGTGATGAAATTACTGACTTGGTTGAAGCTTTGAACCGGGGACGAAAGCAGGTTGCCGAGTTTGCTTTGGCAAAAGAGTCCTATGAAGACCAGTTAGAGCATCAGGCAAATTTCGACATGCTGACAAATTTGCCTAACCGTCGCCATATTGAATATCACCTGAAAAATGAAATGCTTAACCAGCAGGAAAACGCCGAATACTCGAAGCTGGCAATCTTTTTTATTGACCTGGATGGTTTTAAAGAGGTGAATGACAGCCTGGGGCATAGTACAGGCGATAAGATTCTGCTGGATAGTGCTTCCCGCTTGAAGAAGTTGATCACTCGCTACGGAGGTTATGTGGCCCGTTTTGGTGGCGATGAGTTCATCGCTTGCTTTCAGTGCAACACTCGCGCAGATGCTGAGGATGTTGCTGATAAAACGATATTGGCCTTTAAAGAAAACTTTGTCTTAAGTGACTCGCAGCTTCAATTAGGTTGTAGTATCGGGGTCGTGCTTTACCCTGAAGATGGCGAGAATACTGAAGATTTGATTCGTCGTGCAGATACCGCGATGTATAAAGCCAAAGAAGCAGGCCGTAATACCTTTGCATTCTTTG
>NZ_LWFE01001685.1:0-695 GCF_001635675.1 Oleiphilus sp. HI0061
CACCGGTTGTTGTCTCAGGGTTGCCAAACATTACGCCGATCTTCATACGAATTTGGTTGATGAAAATACACAAGCAATTAGCATTTTTAATATTACCCGTAATCTTACGAAGTGCCTGCGACATAAGTCTCGCCTGCAAGCCCATATGACTATCACCCATATCCCCTTCGATTTCAGCTTTTGGCGTTAAGGCAGCAACTGAGTCAATAATTAATACATCAACAGCACCTGAGCGTACAAGCATATCGGCGATCTCTAATGCCTGCTCTCCGGTATCTGGCTGAGAAACCAAAAGCTCATCAACGTTGACGCCTAACTTCTCTGCGTAAATTGGATCCAAAGCATGTTCAGCATCAACAAACGCACAGGTTTTACCTTGCTTTTGCGCCTCTGCAATAACCTGCAATGTAAGTGTTGTTTTACCAGAACTTTCGGGGCCATAAATTTCAACAATACGACCATAAGGAAGACCACCAATTCCCAAAGCAATATCCAGGCCTAGAGAGCCAGTTGATACAGAGGGGATCGCCTCTCTGGGCTGGTCGCCCNTCTTCATTATTGCACCCTTACCAAACTGACGCTCTATCTGAGAAAGTGCAGCACCTAAAGCTTTCTTTTTGTTGTCTTCCATTTAAATATCCCCTAACTAATAACTCTTTGCAGGCCATAACTAAATATTACGACCAGTAATTTAT
>NZ_LWFE01001686.1:0-721 GCF_001635675.1 Oleiphilus sp. HI0061
CGGTTCGGTCGGCCAAGGTGTAGCCAAGTGCATTGATAGCAATCGCATTGTTCGGGTTCAGTTCTATTAGCTTTCTTAGATCTTGCTCCATTCCTGCCAAATCATCGTCTGCTTCTCGATTCATTGCTCGAGCGTAGAGTAGCTGGTCATCTTCGGGGAATGCTTGAATGGCGGCGTTGAGTGAGGCATTCATGCGGTCTGTTTCACCTGCACTAGATAGTAATTTAACTTCCAGTAGCCATAACTTAAGAGGGCTTGCTCCAGGTTTCTTTCTCAATTCAGCGAGTCTGTTTAGCATCTCGTCTTGCTGTTCGTTGTGAACCATTAGGAAACTTGAGCGCTCAAGAGATACTTCATAATGAACGCCAGCGCTTACTTTCTGGTAGAGATCGATAGCGTCATTGAAATTACCTTGGCTGTCAGCAATACGGGCTAAATAATAGTAGGCTTCATTAGCGTGTTGATTGGAGTCGATTAGCTGCTCGAAAGCTGCAGAAGCCTCTTCAACTTTTTTATTCTCTAGCATGACAATAGCGTGCGATAGTTTTAACCGCGATGCTTGGGGGTATTTAGTCAGTAGTGAATAGAATACCTCCTCGGCGTCATCGAGTTGTTTGTTTTCTATTAGCATTGTTGCATATAGACGACCAAGATTATGATTTGAGGGGAAATCGTCAAACTTGTCACCTGCATATTCAATAGCCTCTTCCAGTTGACCTTT
>NZ_LWFE01001687.1:0-2126 GCF_001635675.1 Oleiphilus sp. HI0061
AATTGAAGCTCAAGCTAACTGGAAGGTCTTGCTTGATGGCGTAATTGACGGTCGCTTGGATGGTGCACATATGCTAGCGGGACAGCCTATTGCAGCGACGATGGGTTATGGAACTAAAGCTCATATCATTACGCCTTTCTCAATGGATTTGAATGGTAATGCGATCACCGTTTCAAATGATATTTGGGAACAGATGAAGCCAAATATTCCAAAGATGGCTGATGGAAAACCTGTTCACCCAATTAAAGCTGATGCGCTGAAGCCAGTTGTCGAGAAGTACAAGGAAGATGGAAAGCCTTTTAACATGGGGATGGTATTCCCGGTTTCGACTCATAACTATGAGCTAAGATACTGGTTAGCAGCGGGCGGTATTCACCCTGGCTACTACGCGCCTCATAAGGGTGACACGACAGGTAAGATCGATGCAGATGCCTTGCTATCAGTAACACCTCCACCACAAATGCCGTCTACCTTGGAAGCCGGCACGATCTATGGCTACTGTGTAGGTGAGCCTTGGAACCAGCAGGCCGTATTCAAAGGTATCGGTGTGCCAGTAGTGACTGATTACGAGATCTGGAAAGACAACCCAGAGAAAGTATTTGGTATTACTAAAGAATTTGCTGAGAAATACCCGAATACGACAGTTCGTTTAACGCGAGCGATGATTCGTGCAGCGATGTGGTTAGATGCTAACAACAATGCTAACCGTCCAGCAGCGGTTAAGATCTTGTCACAACCTAACTATGTTGGTGCTGACTATGACGTTATTGCAAACAGTATGACGGGTACTTTTGAGTACGAGAAAGGCGATAAGCGTTCAGTACCAGACTTCAACGTATTCTTCCGTTATAACGCGACTTACCCATACTACTCAGATGCTATCTGGTATCTAACGCAAATGCGTCGTTGGGGTCAGATCTCTGAAGATAAGAGCGACGAGTGGTACAAAGATTTGGCGAAGAAAGTATATCGTCCTGATATCTATGCACGTGCGGCGCAGTCTTTGATCAAAGAAGGTAAAGCGAAAGCGGCTGACTTCCCAGACTTCTCTACTGAAGATGGCTACCGTGACCCACAAACGCACTTTATCGATAACATTGTTTATGACGGTACACAACCAAACAAGTATATCGAGAAGTTCTCAATTGGTCTGAAATCAGGCGACAAGATCTAAAGAGTATTACATATGTCGGACGACAAATGCTGGCCTGAACCAGGGTTTGTTGTCTGACTGCTGATAACGAAGTTTGTCTAAGAAAGATTTATCTTGATCGGCTCTCAATGTTTGTTAGAACGAGAGTCGTCAGTTAACTGAAGTAGCTTTAAGCAGGAGCAGAAGATTATGTCAACGGCGACATCTCTTAAGGACGATATAGAACAACCAATTGTTTGGTTGGATAAGGTATTAGAGTTTGGTGCGATGGCAGCGAAGACTCTGGCAATACCCATGGCAGGTATTGCGGTATTTCTCATTATTTGGGCGGCAGCCGCACAGAGTGTTAAAACTTCTTTGGGGCAGTTTCCGGGTCCCGCGATGGTAATGGAGCAGTTCGTCTCTTTATATGATGAGCACGTTTCCGAGCGGACTAAAGAGCAAGCCTTCTACGAAAGGCAAGAGAAAAGAAATGCGGCACGAGTGGCTGAAGATCCATCTTATGTGCCTAAAATCAGAGCGTATACCGGGAAAGAAACTTTCCTCGATCAGATCTTTACCAGCTTAAAGACGGTCGCTTCTGGCTTCTTATTGGCTGCAGCGATAGCGATTCCCCTAGGCATTGCCATTGGCCTGAATAAAACACTGAACTCGGCTGTTAACCCGATTATTCAGGTGTTCAAACCTGTTTCTCCTTTGGCTTGGTTACCCTTGGTGACAATCTTGGTGAGTGCACTCTACGTCTCGTCAGATCCACTGGTAGCCAAGTCCTTTATTGTTTCGATGATCACCGTAACACTTTGCTGCTTATGGCCAATGGTGATCAATACGTCAGTGGGTGTTGCATCCATTGATGATAACTTGGTCAACGTAAGTAAGGTGTTGCGATTACCTGCTCTGAAACATGTTCAGAAAATTGTTTTACCTGCATCAGTACCGATGATCTTTACCGGAATGCGCTTGTCCTTAAGTA
>NZ_LWFE01001688.1:0-8774 GCF_001635675.1 Oleiphilus sp. HI0061
GATGAAATCCTTGAATGTCGAATTCAAATTCAAGAATTCGTTGATAAAATACACCAACAGGAAGTTCTTGGTTACACCGGAAAACCCATTGATACTCTCGTTAGTATCGGCATTGGGGGCTCTTATCTAGGCCCCAAAACAGTTACCGAAGCACTATCACCCATCGCCAAAGAAGGCCTGAGTTGTCACTATATTGCTAACGTAGACAGTAGCGATAGCCACCAAGTGCTCTCTCAGATCGTACCTGAATCCACCATTTTCCTGATTCAGTCTAAGTCCTTCGGTACACAGGAAACACTTACAAATGCTCAAACTGTAAAGAACTTTCTACTAGAGCACGGAATGCTTCAAGAAGACCTTGGCATGCATATCTATGCTGTGAGCAGTAATATCGAAGCTGCGATAGCCTTTGGAGTTAAGGAAGAAAATATCTTCCCTATGTGGGACTGGGTAGGAGGGCGCTATTCACTCTGGTCTGCAATTGGTCTTCCAATCGCATTTATGATTGGCAATGAGCACTTCGAAGCCTTGCTACAAGGCGCACACGAAATGGATGAGCATTTTATCTCAGCTCCCTTTGAGCAGAATATGCCAAGCCTGATGGCAATGCTAGGCATTTGGTACCACAGTTTCTTTGGCGCCGACTCACATGCCGTAATGCCTTATGATCAGTATCTGAGCTTTCTTCCTGATCACCTCCAGCAATTAGATATGGAGAGTAACGGCAAACACGTATCTACAAAAGGTAAAGCTCTTACTTACCATACAGGCCCTATAATATGGGGGGGTACTGGAACTAACGGCCAACATGCTTTCCACCAGTTATTGCATCAGGGCACTAAACTAATCCCATGTGACTTCATTGCTACGCTTGATACGCATCACCCATCAGGCTCTCATCATAAGATGTTATTGGCTAACTGCCTGAGCCAAACTCAAGCCTTGATGCAGGGGCGTAGTGAAAGGCAGGCTTTTCAAGAATTATTAAATAGGGGTTACGACGAACCCAAAGCCAAACTCATAGCCAAGCATATGGAGCACAAAGGTAATCAACCCAGTAATACCTTTCTTATTGAGAAAACGCTGCCAAAGAGCGTCGGTGCCCTAATTGCCGCCTACGAACATAAAGTTTTCGTTCAGGGTGTAATATGGGAGCTTAATTCTTTTGATCAGTGGGGAGTAGAGTTAGGTAAAAAGCTAGGTAACGAAGTACTCAAACAACTGGAAGACGCTGATTCCAACATTGCTGCAGATTCTTCTACTGCCGGTTTAATCGCTGAATACCACCGATTTCATGAAAACAAATAAGCTTAAGGCTTGAGAATAGCAGCAACTGAACTTGGATCAATTCGCCATACCTTTTGCTTCGCTTCGATTTCTACTTGCTTAAGCTGCCATAAGACTTGGTAGCTTAAGCCAGTTTTGCTATCGATATCATCCGGTGCTAACTCAGCCATCGGCCATAGAACAAAGCCATTGTAGTATAGCTCCGGCCTCGGGAGCTCAACTCCATCATGAAAACCTGTCAGTTGCCCGTAACTGACCACATCAATATCTAGCGTTCTTGGTGCAAAGTGTTTATCTCCGCGCAGGCGGCCGTGGCTATCTTCAATTGTTTTTAATGCCTTTATAACCTTGGGCAAGCTTAGCTCTGTTTCGATTGATACCGCCATGTTATAGAAACACGCACCGTCAAAACCAACCGGCTCACTTTCATAAATTGAAGACAAAGATAAGTCACCAAAGGTCCGTTTCAGGCTGCTCAGGCCCGAGCGAAAGTTCTGATCACGTTCAACATTTGAGCCCAGATTCAAGAATACCTTAGGCATGGCTATGCTGCTCTCGTGTTCGCTTCACTCTAACGCCAACTGATCTTGTGTTTGGAACTGCGCCAGGCTTACTTATTTTTAGTTCTATCGCGCTAATTGCAAAGCTATTAAATAGCGATGCGGCTATTTTGTCTGCTAGATACTCCAATAACTGATGGTGTTTGGCTAAGGTAATGCGCTCAATCTCCTGGCAAACCGCCACATAATCAATAGCATCTTCTATGGCATCTGATTCTGCTGCGGCTGAAAAGTCACACACTAGAGCAAGGTCAAACAACAATGTTTGCTTGATCTGCTTTTCCCATTCGAACACACCTATTGAGGCGTCAATTTCGAGCTTTTCAATTAATACCTCAGAGTAATCTTGAGCCATCAAATTAACCTATTGTCAGGATTAAAATCTAGCCTAGTGCAGGCAGCGTATCTAGTGGCCAACGTGCTTGTACTGCAAACTCATGATTTGAGCCCTGGCCTGCCTGCAAGCGCTGATAGCCGGCATAAGCGATCATTGCACCATTATCCGTACAAAACTCCGGACGAGCATAAGAAACCCTGGCACCCAGTTTTTTTACCATTGGCTCCAGAGTCTGTCGGAGATGCGTATTGGCACTCACACCGCCTGCAATAACGAGCGTTTTCATCCCTGTTTGTTCAAGGGCTCGTTTACATTTAATTCTAAGCGTATCAACAACTGCCTCTTCAAATGCTAGCGCGATCCTTGCCTGATCATCTTTATCCAACTCTTTCTTAGCACGGACATCATTTACCGTGTTCAAGGTAAAAGTTTTCAGGCCACTAAAACTAAAATCCAGTCCTGGCCGATCTGTCATTGGACGGGGAAATCGATAAGGTGTTCCACCAAGCTCTGTTCGGGCATATTCAGCCAGTTTCGCAATTCGGGGACCTCCCGGGTAATCGAGCCCTAACATTTTCGCCGCTTTATCAAAGGCTTCACCTGCCGCATCATCTAATGACTCACCCAGAATTTCATATTCACCAATAGACTGCACTGAAACCAATTGAGTATGGCCACCCGATACAAGTAAACCAATAAAGGGGAATTCCGGTGGACTATCTTCTAGCATCGGCGCCAGTAAGTGTCCTTCCATGTGGTGTACACCGATAATGGGGATATCAAGCGCCATCGCTAAGGCATTCGCAATGGAAGCACCGACCATCAGCGCTCCTACTAATCCCGGCCCTGCAGTATAGGCAATCGCATCAATATCGCCCTTCTCTAGCCCAGCTTCTTTGAGAATAGCGTCTATTAAAGGAATGGTTTTTCTTACATGATCTCTAGAAGCTAATTCCGGGACAACACCACCATAGTCCGCATGCATCTCTACTTGGGAATATAACTGGTGTGCAAGCAAACCTTTCTCACTATGATATAAAGCAACACCGGTCTCATCGCAAGATGACTCAATACCTAAAACAATCATTAAGAATCTCGTGTAGTTGGAAAGTCGTCAATCTTTAGCTAGCAGTAGAAGAAAGCCCTGCTTACGTAACAAGTCTTGCTCTAACTCCAAGATCGACGTATTTAAGGGATTTGCCTCAAACCAGCCTTTCCCCATACTAAGGGATAAGCACTCGTCCTGAGCCCTTAGGGTGAAATCCGTTTCAGCTTGATTACGTTCTGCTGTCAGCGCAACCGCCAGTCTGAATATTGTGCACAGGCGCTTCAGTGTTTGCGTTTCCTGTTTACTCATTCCAATAAAAGGCTCATCACTAAATTTCCGTCTGTGAGTACGTACTATCACAGAAAGGTGCAGCTGAGTTAATCTCGAGAAACCTGGTAGGTCAGAGTGATAAACGAGATAAGCACCATGCCGGTGGTATTGTGCATGAGCAATAGAGTGCCCAACCTCAAAAACCCGGCTTGCCCAACGTAGTAGATTTTCACATTGCGGTAAGGCTATATCCCAATACGAAGCAATTTGCTTGTATGCATGAAGCGCTGTTTTCTCTACTCTTTCAGCGTGTTCAACATCAATAGCGTAGCGAGCCTGCATCGATTGAAGTGAACGTTCTCTGACATCCTCATGCTGAATCCGGCCTAGTATGTCATACAGCAAACCTTCCCTAAGCGCGCCCGATGTGAACTCCATTTCTTTGATGCCCAGTACCTTAAAGCATGAGTAGAGTATGGAAAAGCCGGCTGCAAAGATCGATGCACGCTCAGATTTCACACCTAGTTTAACTAAGTCCTCACAATGTCCGAGAATAATCATCAGGCCTTTTAGTTCTTTCAAAGCTTTTAATGTAATCGTTTCTTCAGCTAAACCAAGATGACGCAAAGCATTTAGAATAGCCTTAATTGAACCCGAAGCACCCACTGTATGCTGCCATCCAAGCGACTTATATTGTTCCTTTATGCTGAATAATTCTCTGGATGCGTGCTTGATTGCTTTATTAAATCCTTGCTCAGTTAGCTCACCACCAGGAAAATATTTTTCTCTGAAAGAAACGCAGCCCATATGCATACTTTCTAAGGCTTTTGCCTCAAAGCGTTCACCAATTATCAATTCGGTGCTACCACCACCGATATCGATAACCAGGCGATTGCCTTTATCATCAGCCAGGGTATGAGCAACACCAAGATAAATTAGACGCGCTTCTTCTCTGCCAGAAATTATTTCTATTGGGTGACCTGTTACACGCTCGGCATCACGCAGAAAGTCAGTTTTCTTTTTGGCTGCTCTTAAAGCATTTGTACCCACGATCTGCACAGATGCAGAGTCAAAGCTCTTGATCCGCTGGGAGAAGCGCTTCAAGCACTCAATTGCCCTGATATGGGCTTCTGGAGTTATTTCTCCATTTTCGTCGAGACCTGCCGCTAGCTGGACCTTTTCACCAAACTTATCAACGACTCTAATCTCGCCATGAGAAATTTTTGCGACAACCATGTGAAAACTGTTTGAGCCCAAATCTATCGCTGCAATGTGGTCTGAGCAGCTATTTGGCTCTGCTTTCGTATCATTGTGAGTTAACACGTCCTTGAAATCCTCTGATAAGGCTATATATTACTCGTTACGATTTTTCATTTCTTAAGAGATAGCTGTATTGTAACGCATCAAATGCTTTCAGGCTTCTCTAAATCTTTTATTGGAATCAAAACATGAGTGATAACATCATCAATGTAAGTGACGCAACTTTCGAAACGGAAGTTTTAAATTCTGACATCCCTGTACTTGTCGATTACTGGGCGGAGTGGTGCGGCCCTTGTAAAATGATCGCCCCTGTCCTTGAGGAAATTGCTGACGACTATGCTGGCAAGATCAAAATATGTAAGTTAAATATTGATGAGAATGAGCAAACCCCACCTAAATTCAATATTCGTGGCATTCCAACCTTGATGCTATTCAAGAATGGTAATGTTGATGCAACGAAGGTAGGCGCGCTATCAAAATCTCAGTTGACAGCTTTTGTTGACAGCAACCTGTAAGCCCACTAGTTTACGCTTTGCATAGGTGGCACTCTTCTTGGGTGCCACATCGCTACTCTCCTATCAGATTTAGATCTCATGACACTGCAAATTGATGGCGGTATTCTTGCCGGTGGCCTTTCCACTCGTATGGATGGCAAGGACAAGGGACTGCAACTCTATCGACAAAAACCAATGGCCCAGTCTGTTTTTGACTCGCTTCAGCCTTATGTTCGTCGCGTGTTAATCAACTGCAACCGCAATCAAACTCAATATCAAGAAATCAGTCCTCTTGTGTGTTCTGACTCAATCGAAGGCTTCCAAGGTCCTTTGGCAGGACTACACAGCTTGATGTTGAACACTGATGCTGATTATTTGCTTGTCAGCCCCTGTGATACACCCTGCCTTGGACAAGAGTATGGTCAAAAGATGCTCAATATCTTGTACCAAAAACAAGAGCTGTTCCCTGGTCAGCCTTTGATAATCGCATCGAGAGATGAAAACAGAAGCCACCCTCTTCACTTATGCATTTCTACTCAGTTTGTTGATAGCTTGGAAGATGCAATCGTAAACAGGCAAAACCGCGTAATGAAGTGGGTTAAAGATAACGGTGCTATCTGGGTTGATTTCTCAACATCAAGAAATGCTGAAGCCAGTAGCTTTATGAACTTCAATACACTTGAAGAGCTATCTTCTTCTCAAGGCTATTAGCTCTCTCATCAAGAATAAGAAGCTCGGCTGCTTGGGATTAATGCTGAAGTATCTGACTTAAAAATAGTTGTAAGCGGTCAGTTTCTGGGTTTGTAAAGAATTCCTCTGGTGTATTTTGCTCAACAATTCCACCACCATCCATAAATATTACTCTGTCCGCTACACGCTTAGCAAAGCCCATTTCATGAGTAACACAGAGCATCGTCATACCTTCATCAGCTAGCTCAACCATGACATCGAGTACTTCTTTAATCATTTCCGGATCAAGAGCAGAGGTTGGTTCATCGAACAGCATGATTTGAGGTGACATACAAAGAGATCGTGCAATCGCTACACGTTGTTGCTGACCACCCGATAACTGACCCGGGTACTTAAGTGCTTGGTCTGGAATCTTCACTCGCTCCAGATACTTCATTGCAATCGCTTCGGCTTCCTCTTTGGGTTTTTTCTGTACCCAAATTGGCCCAAGCGTCAGGTTTTCTAAAATGCTCAAATGGGGAAACAGATTGAAGTGCTGAAAAACCATACCGACTTCACGACGGATCGCTTCGATATTCTTAACGTCTTCGATCATCTCAACACCATTCACAACCAAAGACCCTCTTTGAAACTCTTCCAGTCGGTTGATACAACGAATCATCGTCGATTTACCTGAACCAGATGGTCCACAGATAACAATTCGTTCACCCTTTTTGACACTTAAGTTTATATCTTTGAGCACATGGAAATTGCCATACCATTTATTCAGATCTTTAATTTCAATAACGTTATCTTTACTGCCCAGAACCTCAGAGTTTTGGCTTTTTACATCTGTTTTCATCATTAATCTCCGTAGTAGACAGCGCTATTTATTATTATGGCTGGTATCCAGCTTGCGTTCGATATTACTGCTGATCATTGACATACCAAAGCAGCAACACCAAAAGACCATAGCGACAAATAAGTAGCCTTCCGTTGCATGTCCCCCTAACCAGTTTGAGTTATTCAAAGCAGTTTGAGTGGTACTGAGCATTTCAAATATACCGATGATCAAAAGGAAGGTAGTATTTTTGAATAGCATAACGAAGGTAGCAAGAATATTGGGCATCGATACTTTGATCACCTGGGGCAATATAATCAGCAAAGTTTTCTGCCAATAACTTAGGCCAAGCGAGTCAGCGGCTTCGTATTGCCCTTGGGGAATTGCTTGAAAGCCACCCCTAAATACTTCTGCCATATAGCCCGACATAAATAGAATCAGAACAATCCACACCCTAAGTAATTTATCTACGCTGGTGCCTTCAGGAAAAAATAATGGCAGCATTACCGAGCCCATAAAAAATAGGGCTAAAACCGGGGTTCCCCTAAAAAACTCGATCAACAAAATACAGACACTACGTATAAAAGGCATCTCCGATCGTCGACCTAGGGCCCATAAAAAGCTCAACGGAAAAGCAATAATAATACTCGCTGACGCCAAAAAGATATTCAGTGCAAAGCCACCCCATAAGTCAGTACTTACTGTCATCAAACCAAACAGGCTACCGTCCAGAAATGTCGCACAGACAAATGGAAATAACAAAAATACCGGGACGCCAATCTTATTCCGAAGATCTTTTGGCAAGACATAAGGCAAAGCAATGACAGCAGCGAGACTCAATAAAGCAAGATTCACTCGCCACAGTTCTGAGCTGGGGTAACTGCCATACATAAATTGTTGCATCCAGGCAGAAACAAATACCCAACACGCGCCTTCTTTAGAGCAAGCTTCCTGGCTGTCACCACTCCAGTCGGCTGAAAAAATCAGCCAATCCAGCATGCCAGGAACAACGGAGAATAAAATTGCTAGGATAATAATAGTAGCTGTTGAATCGAAGATATTAGAAAAAAGGTTTTCTTTAATCCAGCCAATGACACCAACTGTATCCTTGGGTGCCGGTTTATCAGGCAGCGCTTTAAACTCTCTCATCATTTACTTCCTTTCCACCAAAGCGACTTTCGAATTGAATCGATTCATAACAAAGGAAATACACATGTTTATGACAAAATAGACCGCCATTGTCATAAATACGATTTCTATCGCTTGTCCCGTCTGATTGAGTGTGGTGCCGACAAAGACAGTAAACAAATCCGGGTAACCAATAGCTGTAGCCAGCGTCGAGTTTTTCACCAAGCTTTGATATTCACTATTTAGCAAAGGCGTGATGACTCTCATCGCCTGGGGCACGACGATCAGTGACATAATCTTTCGCTCACTTAAGCCAACACTACGTGCGGCTTCAGTTTGTCCATGCGGCACCGATTGAACACCCGCTCGAACAGCTTCTGCAATGAATGCACCGGTATAAATACTTAAAGCTAAAACCAAAGCCATTAGTTCCGGGATTATTGAGGTTCCACCGCTGATATTGAAGCGCCCAAGCTCTGGGTATTCCAAGTGAAAAGGAACACCCATTATTAGTGTTGTCAGTAGCGGCAGCCCAAAAAGAATACCCAGACTGACTGAAAATACAGGAAACTGCTCGCCCGTATCATCTTGCCTTCTATGCGCCCAGCGGCGAAGAAAGAATATGCCAGCAATCGCTATACACAATGAAGCGTATACAAACATTGAGCCTTGCTCATCAATCACACTTGGGATAAACAAGCCTCGAACATTTAGAAAAATCGATTCACCAACAGAAAAACTGTCACGCGCTCCGGGCAATGAAGCCAGTACAGCGAAATACCAGAAGAAGACTTGTAGTAATAATGGAATATTTCGAAATATTTCTACATAAATGACTGATAAGCGTCTGACTAACCAGTTGTGGGAGAAATAAGCGACC
>NZ_LWFE01001689.1:0-674 GCF_001635675.1 Oleiphilus sp. HI0061
CAGGTGCAGGTCTAGCGATTAAGAACAATGTAAACGCTAGTGCTGACCTGTTCACTGCAGGTTCTGAAGCTCGCTTCACTGTAGATGCTGGTAGCACGCTTTATACAGACGATGATACCTCTTTGACTATCACTGAGTACGATGCGAGCTGGGCTGAATAATCCCGCTTAAGTCTAAAAGTGTAAGGTCTTAGGAAGTTTAATGACAGGGATGTTAAGTCTAACTACAAGGAAGTAGTTGGACTTAAATAAATCAAAAGGCCCGCTGTGTAGTGGGCTTTTTATTTTGTAGGTATAAATTTAGCCACTCAGTTATTCGGCTCTTAAATAATGGAAGTATAGATTTGTTTCAAGTTGAATCCAAAAAGCGTTCAACCCTTATTAAAGAACGTTGTATTACTGCAACTCTCGCGATCTCAGCCGCAATTGCCATTGTTACAACTATTGGTATTTTGTTTTCTATCCTGTTCCAGGCGTTAGAGTTCTTTCAATTAAAAAGCCTTTGGTATTTTATTACAGGTACCGAGTGGCACATGAGCCATGGAGAAAGCTCCT
Organism: Oleiphilus sp. HI0061; assembly: GCF_001635675.1. Lineage (NCBI taxonomy): Bacteria > Pseudomonadati > Pseudomonadota > Gammaproteobacteria > Oceanospirillales > Oleiphilaceae > Oleiphilus > Oleiphilus sp. HI0061. The sequence continues at coordinate 555 of NZ_LWFE01001689.1, forward strand.
TCGGTGCAGTACCGATTTTCGCCGGTACCTTCATGATCACAATTATTGCGTTAGCGGTATCGATACCCATTGGCTTGGGTAATGCGATTTATATGAGTGAATATGCCTCATCAGCTCAGC
>NZ_LWFE01001690.1:0-1555 GCF_001635675.1 Oleiphilus sp. HI0061
GTATTATGTCGAGCGACAATTGGGCTAAGAGTAAAAGCAGGCGTTTTTACTCTTAGTCTAAATATCATGGCCCTAAATATCATTTTTCCACTTTATCTTATTCTTCTTAGCTCTTATGAAAAACGCGATATCGTTGTTTACCCAGTTCTTTATCTTAGGTTGCACTAGTTTTGGTGGGCCAGCCGCTCACTTAGGCTACTTTCGTAAAACCTTCGTTGAAAACAAAAAGTGGATTTCCGAATCTTCATATAGCCAGCTAATCGCTTTAAGCCAGTTTCTACCTGGCCCCGGATCTAGTCAGGTAGGATTCGCTATAGGCCTTCATCGTATGGGCTTACTTGGAGGAGTCTTGGCTTTTGTAGGGTTTACCCTGCCTTCTTTCCTAATCATGCTGCTAGTAGCCGTGGGTTTAACGAGCTTTGGTTCCAACGCTATTCTAGATTCTCTTATTCACGCATTTAAGTTACTTGCAGTTGCGGTAGTGGCTGACGCAGTATTATCGATGGGGAAGTCCTTTTGCCAAACTAAAACAACGCAACTACTGGCATTCGTTACATGCCTCATCATATGGCTTTTCCCCATTCCGTTTGTACAAATACTCTGTATTTCGGCTGCCGCAATGTTTGGTTTATTTTCTTTACGTAGCAAGTCTGTAGAGAAAGCTGGCCGTATCGGTTTGTCATTTTCATTCAGTACATTATTTTTTATTGTGCTCTTCGTTGTGTGCCTATCCGGCGCTCTAGATGGCTTTGCCTTGTTTTCTGAAACCTTCCTCGCTGGTAGTTTAGTCTTTGGTGGTGGCCATGTGGTGCTGCCTTTACTACAAGATTATTTCGCCCAATCCATAGGACATGAAAGCTTTATCACCGGTTATGCGGTCGCCCAAGCGTTGCCAGGGCCCTTGTTCACTTTCGCAACGTACTTAGGGGCGATGAGTTACGAGAGCCCGCTAATAGGCGCATTTATTGCTACATTGGGGATTTTCTTGCCGGGGTTCTTACTTGTCTTAGCGTTTAACCAACACTGGAAAGTTTTGGCCGAGCATCCAAGAGTGTCGGGTGCCATTGTGGGTGTTAATGCAAGCGTGGTGGGTTTATTAGCAGCAACGCTCTATAGCCCTGTATTTATTACTTCTGTAAAAGAGCCTATAGATATGGCCGTTGTCGCAAGTATTTTTGTTTTACTGCGTTCCTTCAAACTGTCAATTATTCGGATCATTCTATTGGTTCTTGTTTATGGTTTGTTACGTGCTTGGTTTTCATAAAGTAGTGTAATAAGCAAAGCCACTAAACAATCGTTACTTCCACTGCCAGGGTTCTTCTTCAATGTATTTCTAGTCAAAGGTTGCACTATCTATTAATATATATATGTGCAACTTGAGGATGATTATATGGCCAACCCAAATGTTACGTTACGAGTTTCTGGCAGCTTACGCAGCCACTTAGAAGAATGTACCGGCTTAAACGGAGAATATGAGACTCCCAGTGAGTATTTACGAGATCTTATTCGTAGAGATATGGAGCGGAAAGATTCGGCTAAGTGGGAACGTGTTAGG
>NZ_LWFE01001691.1:0-940 GCF_001635675.1 Oleiphilus sp. HI0061
GGCATTAAGTTGTCGATCAAAACCTTCCGAAGCCCCCGGTAACAGAAACTCATCAGAGGCACTCAAAGTAACTCGTTCTCCTGCCTCACCTTCACTCATGGCATCCATCTGTGCCAAACCGTCCTCATCTCCCGCTAAAGCAAGCTCTTTCGCTTGAGCGCCAGCTTCAGAAAGATTCTTAAACACTGGTCGAATGACGGTAAAGATAATAATCAAGGCGAACAACATTGCTATGCCTTTGGGCACCAGCTCTTTGAACCACGCCTGTTCCCATATTTCCGGCTCTTGTACGGCTTCCACAAACTTAGGTGCAAAAGGCGTATTAATCACATTTACGCTATCACCTCGTGCGGCTGAGTACCCTACCGCATTCCTTACCAATAGCGTCAAACGCTCAAGCTCTTCAGCCGTCCATGTAGTATAGCTTACCTCACCTGTTTCCGGGTTGATATTCTGTATATCATCAATTGCTACAGCAACCGTTAAGCGCTTTAGCCTACCTTGCTGGTGACGTGTGTAGCTGATTGTGCGGTCCACCTCAAAATTGCGAGTGGTTTGCTTACGCACATTTGTCGGTAAACCTCCTTCACCAGCGCCAGCACCGTTGGCTACTTCAGGGGCAGCACCCGCTGCGGGAGGCTGATTAGCAAGCGCGCCTGGTACACCGCCATCTGTCATCATCTGGCGCTGCTCATCCAAGGTTTGTTCACTTCGGACTGCTTGCATGTCAGGGTTGTAAAACTCTTCCGTTTCTTCAACCTGGGTAAAATCCACATCAGCCGAGACTTCTGACCTGAAACGATCCGCCCCGAGGATAGGACTCAATATACCTGTAATTCGCTCATTTAGAACTTTTTCCATTTTACGCGAATACTCAAACTCCCTTGAAACCAGCTTGTCTTCTTCGGACTCGTTGTTCCGAGACAATAGATTACCCTTT
>NZ_LWFE01001692.1:0-1246 GCF_001635675.1 Oleiphilus sp. HI0061
TGATTGGCTTATCTGGAAGGGCGGATTCGTTTAATAAAAAGGTTTGAATTATTAAGTAATTAAGATGCCATTAAAGTTAAACTAAGCAGACCAGCCTGTAAAACGCCTAAGTGCGTGTTTTATTATGGTTTACAATTCAGTCATTAGAATCCTTAAAATTGCAAAGAAGTCGGAGAGTTATGCACCTTAATGCAGTCTCAAAATTACGAGATGAGCAGAGTAAAAAGATACATCGGCCTTTTTCTGCTCGTGGTAGCAAGTTAGAAAGGTGCCCGTCATGCCTATTAGTTGAGCATCATTGCATCTGTGCAGAGCGACCCGTTGTTGAGGCTGCTTGTGCATTTTGTTTTATTCTCTATCAGGGGGAAGTATTTAAGCCCAGTAATACCGGACGCATCATCGCAGATCTTATCCCTGACAATTATGCTTTCCAGTGGCAACGTACCGAGCAGGAGGCTGCTTTGCGCGATCTATTGGAGAATCCAGATTACTTTCCTATCGTGGTCTTTCCTCATGAGTATGCAGAAGCTGATCAGTGTATTCGAAACCCGGTTGAAATAGAGAGTCAAGTGCATGGCAAGAGGCCTTTATTTATTATCTTAGATGGAACTTGGCGAGAGGCTAAAAAAATGTTTCGTAGTGCTTATCTTCGGCCTTTTCCTGTGTTGGGGATTAGCCCTGAAAAGGTGTCAAATTATCAGCTGCGCGAAGCATCACAGGATCATCAGTTATGTACGGCCGAAGTGGGTGTTGAAGTACTGAAGTTGGCGGGTGAGCATGAAGCTGCGCAAAGCTTGGATAAATACTTTAAACTCTTTCGAGAGCGTTATTTGGCGGGTAAGGCGAATATCATTCTTAAACGCTAATATTGTGTCTTTAATCTAAGGTTAATAATGTGACAGAAATAGTCGAATTCAAACTAACGCTCGATGAAAGTAATTGCCACATTAAGGCAAGCCAGATACTCGCCAGTCATACGAATCTCTCGCAAGCCAAGATAAAAGACGCCATGCAAAAAGGCGCTGTATGGTTGCATCGAGGGAAGGGGAAGCAGCGTTTAAGGCGAGCTAGTAAGGCGCTAAAGGCTGGTGATGAGCTTGAACTTAATTATAACGCTGAAGTTCTCAGGCAAGCTATCCCTGAACCAAAGTTGATCCATGATGCTTATGATTACAGTATTTGGTTCAAACCCTATGGCCTGAACTGCCAGGGAAGCCGATGGGGAGACTTTGCCAGTATTAATCGT
>NZ_LWFE01001693.1:0-631 GCF_001635675.1 Oleiphilus sp. HI0061
CAGTAGCGATGGCAATGGGCCACGTTATTCTGAAAGAGTTTCACGTAGATAAGCCAAGTGCTTACTTCACTGAATACGTGCGTACCAAGACTGATTTCCCTTACTTGGTTATGTTAGAAGAGTCTGATCAAGGCTTACAGCAAGGTCGCTTCCTAAGAGCCTCTGATCTCGATGGTAACTTGGGTCAAGAAAACAACCCTGAGTGGAAGACGATTGCAGTTAACGATGCGAGCAATGAGTTGGTTTCACCTACCGGTTCAATAGGTTATCGCTGGGGTGAAAAAGGTAAGTGGAATATTGATCAGCTAGACGGTAATACCGGCGAAGAGATCAAATTAGGCTTATCACTAAAAGATAGTGCAGACGAAGTGGTTGAAGTTTCCTTCCCTTACTTCGGTGGACAAGAGCACGAATACGGTTATTTTGATCATACTGATCACGATGCGAATCAACTACGTAAAGTACCTGCTAAGAAAATTAAGTTAGCAGATGGTAGTGAGAAGTTGGTTGCAACTGTATTTGACCTGACTCTTGCATACTACGGTGTTGAGCACGGTTTAAACTGTGCAAATTCAGCATCAAGTTTTGACGAAGACAAGCCATACACGCCAGCATGGCAAGAAAAAATCAC
>NZ_LWFE01001694.1:0-1034 GCF_001635675.1 Oleiphilus sp. HI0061
ACGAACATTCTCAAAGTTACCTCTGGCTCAACGCCCGAAGCGGCAACTTTTATTGATGACCTTTATAAAAGCATCATCGTTGCCGGCACGCACAAAGCAGCTTCTATTCGTGTAGCTGAAGCCGCAAAAGTTATTGAAAACACCCAGCGTGACGTCAACATCGCTCTCGTTAACGAGCTTTCTTTAATTTTTGACAAAATGGGCATCGACACCCTGGAAGTACTCGAAGCCGCTGGCACAAAGTGGAACTTCCTCCCCTTCCGCCCAGGCTTGGTTGGCGGTCACTGTATTGGTGTAGACCCATACTACCTAACACATAAAGCGCAATCGATTGGTTACCACCCAGAAATCATTCTTTCCGGTCGTCGTATTAACGACAACATGTCTGCTCATGTTGCCGAGAAAGTATTGAAGCTTATGACCAAGAAGAAAATTCAGGTTGTTGACGCAAACATTCTGGTCATGGGGCTTACATTTAAAGAGAACTGCCCTGATATTCGCAACACCAAAGTGACTGATGTTATTACAGAGCTCCAGGGCTACCACGCCAATATTGACGTCTATGACCCTTGGGCAGATGCAGAAGAGGTGAAGCATGAGTATGGGCTTAACTTGATCAGCGAACCTAAACAAGATCACTACGATGCAGCAGTCATTTGCGTATCACACGACCAGATCAAAGAAATGGGTATCGCAGAAATCCGTAAGCTATGCAAAACCAATAACGTTATCTTTGATGTGAAATATCTATTCGACAAAGATGATGTTGATGCGCGTTTGTAAGCCTCAGCTCGGCATTGAATTAAGAGCCCGGTAGTTACCGGGCTTTTTTGTTATCCGCTTGCGATTCGATAATTAGCACCACATGGCAACCATTGGCACTCACTACATCCTCAGCGCGCTAGGCGGCGCGAGAAAAAAAGGCGTCGATACTCGCCAACTGCTAAAGCAAGCGCGAATATCCGAACTTCAACTCAGAAACCCCAGAGCACGCTTCCCGGTAGAGTCGGTTGCCAAGCTCTATTCAAGTATTG
>NZ_LWFE01001695.1:0-731 GCF_001635675.1 Oleiphilus sp. HI0061
TCAATTGAGTGCGTGAACGAATACCGACGAAGTGAGCATCTGCGATCTTTTCGATCAACTCATCTTGAGCCAAAGAAGTTTTCAAATATTCAATGTTGGTATAACCTGCCTTTTTAAGTGTTTCCACAGCAGATTCATGTACACCTTCTAAAAGCAAAAACCTGATTTTACCTTTATCTAAAGACGTCGTAGTCATATTCGCAAAAAACCTTTTATCTAAGAATCAAAATACACTGTTAACAACAGATTATTTCAAGAATTTGTGTCTGGAAAAGCCGCGTATGATAACATATTCCGCTTTTTAGTCGTTCAAAATATTAAAACTCTTTTTAATTCTAGCTATATCAATTGTTTAGTTGCAATAGCTAGAATTAAATTTAACATTAAGCGCTGTTATTTCTTGCCTTTTAGCTAACTAGCCTTGGAAGTAAGAGTACAGTTATTAACAGATTTAGGTGGATTGATAAGCTTATGGCTTCGGAAACTCAGATAATTGATGCGTTAAAAGCAGTGGTAGAAGACGGGAAAGTTCGTACTGATGCGGAGACTCTAGAGTCTCATGGTAAGGATTGGACGAAAATATATGCGCCTAAGCCTCTAGCGATTGTATTCCCCAAAACAACTGAAGAAGTTCAGGCAATTGTTAAGCTAGCGAATGAGCACGAGTTTGCACTAGTACCTTCTGGCGGACGAACCGGTTTAAGTGCGGGGGCTGTGGCAAGCAATGGTGA
>NZ_LWFE01001696.1:0-612 GCF_001635675.1 Oleiphilus sp. HI0061
TGTATGAATACTGCTTGCACAACATTCCTTCATGGAATGCTTCAAACATTTGCTCATATCACCTTCAAGAAGCCGGCGCGACGCCTGTTCAAGAACTCGCTTTCGCTCTGACAACAGCAATTACAATTCTGGATGCAATCAAAGAACGTGACTGCTTCAATGAAGAAGAGTTTGAGCGTTGCGTTGGCCGAATTTCTTACTTTGTAAACGCTGGTATGCGCTTTGTAGAAGAGACCTGCAAAATGCGCGCATTTGGCGAAATGTGGGATGAGATCACCAGTGAACGTTACGGTGTTAAGAACCCTAAATACCGTCGCTTCCGTTACGGTGTTCAGGTTAACTCTTTGGGTTTGACTGAAGAACAGCCAGAAAACAATGCATGGCGTATTCTGATCGAAACATTAGGCGTGACACTTAGCCGTAACGCACGTTGTCGCGCACTTCAGCTACCTGCCTGGAACGAAGCTCTATCCCTTCCGCGCCCTTGGGATCAGCAGTGGTCACTGCGTCTTCAGCAAGTTATGGCTTATGAAACTGACTTGCTTGAGTACCCTGACCTATTCGAAGGCTCTAAGGTTATCGAATCAAAAGTAGCTGAGCTAAAAGAGCAAG
>NZ_LWFE01001697.1:0-1500 GCF_001635675.1 Oleiphilus sp. HI0061
TAACTCGTAAATATAGGTAATTTAAATATGAAGTCCTGGTTTAAATCGATCGAAAACGATGCTGAAGGCACCTCCTATCCCTTAGATAAAGTATTAAACGAACTAAACTTCTCTGAAGAGGGTTTAATACCCGTAATAGCCCAGGACCATGAGACGAGAGAGGTGCTAATGTTTGCCTGGATGAATCGCGAGTCATTAAAAGAAACTCTCGAAACCTCCAAGATGTGCTATTGGTCCCGTTCGCGAAAGTCTTTATGGCGCAAAGGAGAAAGCTCTGGCCACTGGCAAAGCCTGGTATCGATGAGAACGGATTGCGACGGTGATGTACTACTAGCCCTGGTCACACAAGATGAAGCAGCTTGTCACACTCATCGTAGAAGTTGCTTCTACCTGAAGTTTGAGCAAGGCGAGGTGGTCATCGCCTCATAAGCTTTCTGCTTTCTGCTTTCTTCGTTTACATCAGTGCTGATACAAATTACTTAAGTGGTCGTATTTATCCAGGATTTCTTGATAGCGACCACTTGATTTAATTTCTGACAAACCACGATCAAAGTCATCTCTGACCAGCTTATCTCGGAATAAAAACGGGTAATGACTTGGTTTAAATAAGGGGTGAAATCTGACCTTTTGACTAAAGCGCTGCTTTGCCAAGCGAGAGTAGCGATCTCCCTGATTTGCCTTATACCAATAATATCCAAAAATACTCTTATCCATCACGATAAAATCAAGCTCTCTGATAAAGAGTAGATTTATCTGAAAATCTTGTTTTGGAACTTCTTGATAATGCCGGTTTGTGCGTGCCATCACAGCATATTCTTTACCCAGAAAGTCTTTCGCTTTTTGAAAACCTACAACCGTTTTATCTTGAAGAAAAGACATAGATATATCTTCAGGGTAGTTCTTGGATGCCAGACTTATTGCGTAGTTTTGAAATGTCACCACGGCTTGGGACAAATAACCACTCTTAACAACATTGGCCTTTGCATTCATCACGGCATCTAACTGCGCATCATCAAACAACTTATATGCTCGCTCAAATGGCACATAAACCGGACGTATATCATAACGCTCAGGATCGAGGCTCGCTCGCAATATATCTAACTCGATGCCTGAGTCAGTTTCTTTAATCACCCAAGGAGGAATTGACATGCTAATGCCAATCTCAAATGGCTGAGGAGCATCTGATTGTACTGTGGAAGGGTCCTTGGCATGCAAGGATAATGAGACACTAGATACTAAAAAGGCGAAAAAAGCGTAGATGAATCTAAACATTGCTTCCTCCGCCTGATAATGAAAATTAACTATCCTTGGGAACTATCTCCGTCCTTTTCAAAGGCTTCTTTAAAACCTTTTCATATAAGAATAATAGTGCTTCTCGAGCTTGATTCAAGCGCGCGCGGGAAAGAGACATATTTTTTACCAAATAGCGTAAAAACTCTTTCACATTAGATTCACTTAAATAACGCGGGCTCCGCAAATCATAATAAGCTAAATACTGCG
>NZ_LWFE01001698.1:0-974 GCF_001635675.1 Oleiphilus sp. HI0061
TCATTGTTTATGAATAGTTCTTCCAAAAAGCATAAGCACTATGGAAAGACTAAAACCAAATCAGGAAAGAATATGCTAAAAAGAATCATTGCTGTCAGCAGCCTGCTGTTTGCTGCGTCAAGCGTCAATGCAGGCCTCATTAACCCGACCGGCAATGCCGACGGGCTAAACTTTAGCTGGTCGCAACAAGAGTCTGATCAGCTTCAAACGTTTGATGAACAACAGGGCGTTGCGATAGCTCATCAACAGGTTCAAGTTGACTACTTGCTTGGGAGTAACCTGTTCGTTGGTGATACCTTAAGAGGTCAGCAAACTGGCAAAAATTCACCTTACCTAAGTGCAGGCAGTTACAGTTCTCACCTGATTCACTTTGACCCACTAGGCACCTCGAGCGGTAAAGAGACCAAGCAATTAATTGAGTTTGATAGTGACATTGTTGCGATCATCCTCAACGGTAAAAAACTCAATGCGTCGGACAATATATTTGGTGGTACGGGGGCCAATTACGAGACATCAACTTCTCGAAAGTGGGAAAGTAACGATTTTCTAACATTTACTAGCTCCCAGTCGATACTGGTTGATCGCGCAACGGTAGGTCGCTACTGGATTGATGATGCGCGCATCATTACCCAAAGCGTATCAGAACCCTCTTCTATTGCCTTGCTTGGCCTAGGTCTTCTTGGCTTAGTGGGTATTCGTCGCAAGAAAATCTAAGTCTCCTCATCGCAATCATTACCCTGCTCCGAACGATTTAGTCAATTAGTCTGGAGCAGGGATTGCCAAGCCTGCCTTTTTTAGCTAACGTCTAGCCCATTCAGATCGACCCCGTTTTTACTAATTAAGGCTATTTGTATGGCACAGTACGTATTCACCATGAATCGCGTGGGAAAAGTTGTCCCACCTAAGAAAGAAATCCTCAAAGATATCTCCCTTTCATTTTTCCCTGGCGCCAAAATTGGTGTATTGGGTCTTAA
>NZ_LWFE01001699.1:0-26929 GCF_001635675.1 Oleiphilus sp. HI0061
AAGTTCACGAGAGTTCCTGCAATCATTGTTGAAAAATAGTACAGATCTTGACCTTTTCACGATAGAAGGAAAGTTGTCAGATAAAATAAAAGATGCCCATTGGTTTTTTTCTGTTTGGAATAATGATCCTACTGTTCAGTCAATGTTGACCATGTTGGATGAAATACACAGGGTTTTCGCTGGTTCTATAGACAGATTTGATACCTTATGGGGGAATTTGATCTGTGATGAAAATCCTCCTGTAACGTTTCATTTTCTAAATATGGATGAGTTTTCTTTAACTGATGAACTCTACATTAAAATGAATGCGCGTGGGCGTGGGTTATCGGAGTTTGAAAATTTTAAAGCCTGGTTGCAGCTGCAGTTCGATGAGTCTTCTTCAGAAGAGTTCAAAGATCTTTTCTTCAGCGCCCTTGATAAAGAGTGGACGGACTTAATTTGGCGCAGGCGTGACAAAGGGGTTGTCGAAGTTGACGGCTATTATTTGCGCTTCTTCAAAAATGTAGCGCTTTTCAACTTAGCTGGAAGCTTGACAGTATCCTCCAATAAGATTGCCGAAATAGATAAAGTATGGGTAGATTTATTACGTAGCGACAAGGCACTGCCATTTCAAGTGTTGGGTGAAAAGAAGTGCTTCAATGAAAGAGCAATGGTTGATATTCACTCTTTTTTGCAGTTCGTATGTAACGCTGAGAAAGGGGGGCGAGCACGTGAAATAGTTAATGCTAGCTTTGATTATGCGATCAAAGGTAACGATTATTCGGAACAAGTCAAATTTTATGCGCTATACAGCTATGTCACGAATTTAAAATTGAACGAAAGCTTGGACTCAGAGGCGGAGTCGCAGCTGCTAATTTGGCTAGGAATCATTACCAGGTTGATTGATAACACGACAATAGATTCCCAAGCGGACTTGGTTAGAGCTGTTCACTCACTTATCTCAATTACTCCATTTTATTCGGGTGAGATTTATACCGCAGTCTCAAAAATGGAGTTGAAAGATATTCCGTATTTCAGTGAGCGGCAGCGTAAAGAAGAAATCCTGAAATCTCAACTTATCATTGAAGACACTGCATGGCAGCCTTTATTTTCCCGCTTCGAAAACCATGAGTACTTTTATGGGCAAATTGGGTTTCTTATACAACGAGCTAGAACGGATGATGGCGGGTTTGACATGGTTCGTTTTGAAAAAGAAGGGGCTCAAGCAGAAGTACTATTCTCCAGAAAAATGCTGACTCGAGACGACTTTCTATTGCAACGAGCTCTTCTCTCTATCGGCGACTATATGGTCCAGAAGGGTTCAAACTTTAGCTTTTGTAAAAACTCTATGGCTACCTCAAGGGAAAGAAATGAGAATTGGCGCTCGGTGTTTAATGATGAAAAAGAGGGCCAGCATTATCTATTCAAATTAATGGATCGGTTGGTGCTAGGCGACGAAGTTACCGGGCTCTTAAAAATAGTCAGTGAATCGAAGACTAATGATTGGCGACAATTATTTATTGATTACCCAGAAACAATTGCCTATTGTAAAGCTTCGGAAGCACGTTTTGACTATTACGGTGCCGAAGAGATCTATCTTTTAAATAGCGTAAGGATGTCTGGAAAACATAGAGGTCTATATTCCTATTCGACGTATCTAGAAGTTTTGCGCAGTGAAGATCCAGCGTTAGCACCTCTAAAAGAGGTTATGGAATATAATACCGTGAGCGGTGATGATGAAAGCCCAGCGATTGTATTCAAGCCTTGGCATGATGGTAACCTAATGCTTAAGCTTGATGATGAAGAGGAGAAAGGTCTGGTTTTAAGTTATTGGGATCAGTCTGAAAATCCAGACACTGTTAAGGAAGAACCTTCGATCATCGCATTAAGAAAGGTAATGGATAGGATAGCTAGCAAATCTGGCTTAGGTGTTAAGGAAGGGCAGCTCCAAACTGCGTGATTATTCCCTTCGAAAGGCTTCTATTTTTGATGGCCAGATAGTCAAAATAGACAACCAATTAGCCAATAGAAAGAAATCATACCAAGCTTCACAAACGCCTAAAGTGTAAATACTAAGACACAACCTGACATATGTGATCTGCATACTGCTTCACGAACGATTTACTTGATTGATCTGTTTTGTGAGCTTAGAATGCCGCGTTCATTTCAATCATTACTGTAAAGGAGAATTAGCCATGACATATATGACGACATCCTTTGCAGGCAATGACCAATAGGAAAAGCTAGCTTTCTAGCCCTCTGGTCGTTCGGCCTGCCCTCTTAGACATTTTTCTTTGTAATCTATTTTCATAAGGAATAGGTACTATGGGCTCGTGCGTCCAAAACTTAACAAATAAAGTTACGCTCATTGCGTCTGACAAGACGTGGATAGAGGGTGACGCAGTACAACAATTAATTAATACATCAACACTACCCGGTATGGATATCGTTGCGGGCATGCCCGATTTACATCCTGGCAGAGGCTACCCTGTTGGCGCAGCCTTCTTTAGTTTGGGTAGAATCTACCCTGCCCTGGTTGGTAATGATATTGGCTGCGGTATGGCTTTATGGCAATCAAGCCAGAAAGTCAGCAAAGTAAACTTCGACAAGCTAGTTCGTCGTCTGGATAACATCGAACAACCGCTTGATGATTCATGGCGTGACTACATCACGAACAGACAGTCAGACTTATCGTTAGGCGTAATACCATTCGATCGTTCTTTAGGAACAATCGGTGGAGGTAATCACTTTGCGGAATTTCAGATAGTTGATAAAGTCTATGACGAAGCATCTATTGAGGCATTAAAGCTAGACAAAAAGCTTGTTCAGTTGCTAGTTCACTCTGGCTCTCGTGGTTTGGGTGAGTCGATACTTCGCAAGCATGTCCAACAATTTAGTCACGATGGCTTGGATGATTCTAGTTCAGATTTTTCTGATTATTTAAACGCTCATAATCATGCTGTTCGTTGGGCTGAGCTTAATCGAGAATTGATCGGCCTACGCTTCCTGGAGGCGCTTAATGCGAAAGGACGTTGCCTCTTTGATGTGAATCATAACCTAGTTACTCCAATTGAAGTAAACCGGAAAAAAGGCTGGCTTCACCGTAAAGGCGCAACCCCGAGCGATCAGGGTTATGTGGTTATTCCCGGTTCCCGGGGCGACTACTCATACATTGTAAAGCCAATACCATCTGAAACCGGTTTATATTCACTGGCACATGGTGCGGGACGTAAATGGAAACGAGGCGACTGTCAGGGAAGGCTCAGTCATAAATATAAGCGTGAAGACCTTTACAGAACTGAACTGGGTAGTCGGGTTATTTGTGGCAATAAAGAGCTACTTTATGACGAAGCACCTCAGGCATACAAACCTTCTCAAACTATCATTGATAATTTGCAGCAAGCTGGGTTGATAGAAGTAGTGGCTCGCTTAAAGCCATTGCTTACTTTCAAAACACATGGGAGTTGTAGCTCATGATTTTACTTCAGCTTTCGTCCGGGCAAGGCCCCGAAGAGTGCTGCGCAGCAGTTCGAAAAGCCATAGACCTGGTTATGAAAGAGGCAAAGCAATTCGATACCAATGTCACGATTATCGAAGTGATAAAAAGCCGTTATAGCCAGGGCTATAAATCTGCTTTATTGCAAATTGAAGGTAAGGTCGAGAGAGCATTTTCGTATCAATGGACAGGAGTCATGATGTGGCAATGCCAAAGCCAATTAAGGCCCAAACATAGGCGAAAAAACTGGTTCTTTAGCGGCCAGGTTTTCGAGTTTAGCGAGCAATTATTTACGGATGATGTTCGTTATCAAACTTGTCGTGCTTCAGGTGCAGGTGGCCAGCATGTCAACACGACAGACTCAGCAGTTCAGGCAACTCATGTTGAAACGGGTATAACAGTCCGAGTTGAGACTGAGCGCAGCCAGCATGCTAACAAGCGTCTAGCAAAAGCACTACTTTTTAAGAAACTTGAAGAGCTAAAGGAAACCGATCTCTCGCAAAAAGACAAAGCCAGATGGCAACAGCACTGGGAACTGGAGCGAGGCAATCCGGATCATATTTTTATAGGAGAGAAATTTAAACGATCCACCTAATATTAGGTCCAACATAGGAAGCTTCCCTAATAAGGAAGCTTTTTACTTATGAGGATCTCTTCTCAATAATACCCTCAACCTCCTCAGCCCACCTATCCAAAGCCTCTACTCGCTCTTCCCAATAGTCATATCGATTGTAAACCTCCATCACTCCGCCCATAGTGTGATTCAGTATCTTTTCCACAACGTGAATGGCCACGCCGATTCCAGCCATCTTGGTAGCAGCGGTACGACGGAGGTCATGAGGAACCCATTTATCAATCCCTACAACCTCTTGCGCCCTGTTCGCGGCACGACTAATCACCCTTTCAGTCATGGGGGCGTCATTACCAGAGAAAGAAGGCAGAACCCAATCCGATTCATCTCTAAGGGCATAAAGTTCACTGAATAGTTTTATCGCCAGAGGAGACAAAGGAACTCGGTGAGCTTTTCTATTCTTTGAGTTTTCCTTCGGTATCGTCCATACCTTTTCATTAAGATCAATGTGACTCCACCGGGCATTATTGATCTCCCCTCTTCTTTGGCCGGTTACCAGTAACAACTTCAAGGCTAACTCAGTATGAACACTCATTTTTGCCCTGTTCAAACAGTACCAAAACTTATGAATTTCACTATCATCTAGAGTCCTATCCCGCGACTGTTCTTGCCCGCCAACACTCTTCTTTGTCAGTTCCTTCAAAGGATTATGCTCTAGATATCCGTGTTCAACGCCATAGTTAAGAATCTGTTTTAGCAAAGTAAGAACCCTATTTGCCTGAACAGGTGCACCGCGCTTTAACATGGGGTCAAGGACTAGATCAGATACTGTTCGTCTATGGATATCACTTAGTTTGAAACTGCCTATCTGTTCATAGACATTTTTCTTCAGCATGGAATCAAGTTCTTTCCATCTTGCTCTTTTAGGCTTGGCAAATTTATCAATCCATATTTCGCAGATCTGACGCATTGTATTGGCTAGTTTCTGTTCTTGAAGATCTGCTTTTGCTTTATCTATCGGGTCGATTCCCTTTTCAAGTAAGGAGCGCATATCCATATGAATCTTACGAGCCTCTTTTAAACTGAGCTCAGGATACGTACCTAGCTTCATGCGACGAGGCTTACTGTGAAAGCGATATCTGTACTGAAATGTCTTCAATCCCTTAGGGGATACTTTAACGCTCAAACCGCCGCTATCAGCGCGCTCATAAGCTTTATTTTCAGCTTTTAAGCTTCGAAGTGTTGTATCAGAGAGCATGATTGATTCAATCCATGTAAAATAGAGTTAGTACACAATTTAGTACACAAAACGTTGAGATTCTGTGACTAATTATGACTCATGCTGACACAACCTAAATGATTAATTTGTTATTTATTATATAGTTATCACACAGAAAGACACGCAGCGAAACATACTGATACAAGCCGACTTAGTTCTCATAATGATGGGGTCCCAGGTTCGAATCCCGGTGTAGCCACCAATTATTCTAATAAATACAGTCAGTTAGACTTCGCGTCAGCTGGCTGTTTTTATTTGTGCTTCTACTTAACGACTTAACCCCCTATTACTCCCTACAGTTTAGAGCGCTCTCCTCGTCAAATTAACGACCATACATTCCGTCCAAGCCTAAAAGATTAGTGGATTTTATTCACAAACTATATTCGAGTTATTCGTTTATATCATGAATAGATAGTCGACATAATTCACATACTCTCAGTTCCAACGAAACAAGAACAGCCTTTCGACTAACCTGATTTTCATTAGAAAAAGCAATCCAGAGCTTATTACCACTTTATATTCAAAACATATTACCTTGCTCAAAACACGTAGCAGCCTTATCACACAAACTAAGGCTAACCAATGTAGGTCATCGAGCCAGTTTTTCCGGAAGCGGCCTATACGTCACTCCTGGTTCTAGCACCTAGCCACAACAGCCAAATACAGCAGTTTGCATTGCGAACTATACCACGAGACAGTTTTATGCTTAGATAGCCTGGATATCAACTAAGCCTGTTATTCTGGAACATCTTCAATGAGCATAATACTGCACCACTACCCTCTGTCTCCTTTCTCTGAAAAAATAAGAGCGATGCTTGGCTATACCAACCAAGAGTGGTCCTCCTGTCTGACCTCAGAAGCGCCGCCACGAGGCAAACTGGACTTACTTTCAGGAGGTTATAACAGAATACCAGTGGCACAGGTGGGAGCTGATATTTTTTGTGATACGAGCCTTATAGCTGATGAACTCGCCGCTATCGCTGACGAACCATCGTTAGCCAACGAAGCTCTGAATCAAGGCCTTCTAACTGAAAGACAATGGCTTGAATCAAAGCTATTTTTTGCATGTGTAAATAAAGCATTCTCTTTATCATTACTTCGACGTATTGCTAAAGACAAAGGCTTATGGAATTTACTTCTGTTCTTGAAAGACAGGATAGAAATGGGCGCCAAAGCCTCGGTATCCCTCGGCAGCCCTAGATCAGCCAACAAACATATTAAGCAAGGTCTAAGCTATCTATCAGAAAACTTAAGCTCGAATGAGTTTATCGGTGGTAACACACCGAATATTCTAGACTTCTCTGCTTATCATTGTTTCTGGTTTCTGACGGAAGTCGGCCTTAAAAAGGATATTTCCAAGAATACAGCCGCGTTGGCTTGGTACCAAAAAATGAAGGCTTTCACCAACTCTCCTGACAATGAAATTAGTATCGATACGGCGATCGATATCGGGAGAGAAGCCCAACCTCGGCAACTAGACAAGCGTTACACCTCAGACCATAGAATTGGCAGTAAGGTTGTTATCGCACCTAGTGACTACCGACAGGTACCCGTAACGGGAACCTTAGTAGGCGTCGACAGCCAGCGCTGGATTATTTCTCGTAACAACCCGGAAACTGGCTTGATACATTTGCACTTTCCTAGTAATGCCGTGGATGTAAATATCCGCCTTCCAAAGCAATAACAGGACAAGCCTATAATGAAAGCCGTTACGACCTCCCTCCTTATACTAATACTGTTTAGCTTAAGTATCAGCGCAAAGCTTTATGCAAATTCGATAGAGATGCCTTCACCTGAACAGCCCTCTGAAGACCTTGGAAAATATGTCTCTATTAATATTGAGATCAAGGAGTTGAAGGAGTCAGGCATAGTTCTCCGAGAAGCTAGCGAAAAGCTATCTCTTGCCCTGGATGAGGTTTCAGAAAATCTTCAGGATCTCTCTCCCGAGCAGTTGCGTTTGATTAATGACTTGGCCGATAAAGTAGACAGCATGACCAACAAACTCAATCGGGCAGCTGGTAGCTTTCCCGAAACCATTAAGAAGGCTCAACAGCCTTCAAATGAGCTGCTAACTCAGTCACTTAAAACAGTTCGGGACGAAACCGTAACGCCGATTGTCGACAGTATCAATCGCTGGTTAATTATCACCATTATAGGCTTAGTACTCATCGGTATAGGTCTGTTGGTAGGGTTTGTTATAGGCTTAAAGAAAGTATCGGCAGCGGGAAGTAAGATACTACAAATAGCTGATGGATATCGAATAATTCCTTTAGAGCAGTATAACGAATCACGAATAGCCCCCCTCAACAAAGCACCACAGGAGCTATAAAATAGTTCCTCATTACTTGGCATATTCCTGCTAGACCTTTACTATAATTCCCTCTGTATATTCTGAAGGTTTCAATATGCGTATTCGGCTCGATAACGGCAAAGACTATGATCTACTTGCGATGTTTACACCGTCTTGGGTCGGCCACAAAAAAGCTCTTGAAGCTCTTCGAAAAAACTATTCAGTCTGGACCAACGCCCTCACTTTACCGTTGTATAACAGGAACAGTGTTTCTGGCTTGCTTAAGTGGCTAGTGGTTCTGACCCTACATTCCATTTCACTTCTATCGCTCCCTTTCATCCTGGTCTTGGGCTTTTCAATGAAAGCTTATACGATTTTCTTAAGCGACGATGTAAAGAAGATGAAACAGTACAAACAAGACTTACAAACCATCTATGCAAAGTTAAAAGATATCGAAGATCAGGATGAATATAAGCGACGCTTGAAAGAAGAGATAGCCAAGGTAAAGCCGTTCTAAGAATTGCTTTGAAAATCAGGCAATATCCTCATATCCAGATACCGGGTCTTGCTCACAATTCTTACGGTACTGAGTCAACAACCAGGCTATCGCGCTTGCATAAACAAGATTGGTTGCAAGTTCAGCATGAGGGTTTTCCAAAAATGCCCTTTGCGAAGCCAAACCCCGTACGGTACTCGCCAGGTCTGGTTGAAAAGCTAAATACTCATCCCATAAAGCGGTGTGACTTTCAGGACTAATCGCATAAATACCTAAACCATCAGACTGCTTCGAGGCTACCAAGTGCTCACCGTAAGAGGAACGTTTAGAAGCTAGCTTCAATAAGTAATGTTCTGCAAATTGGGAGCGTTCATCCAAAGCCGCGAGTGCGGGACGAATTACATAATCATTGAGTTCTTGTGCATTAATACCCATGATCCACCTCTCAATGCCAATTTTTCGGCAGTTTTTTGCCTTTTATACGCTTATGAAGTTTGGATGCAATTTGCTTGCCTGATAACTTGAGCTGACGCTTACGCTAGCCTTATTAACCTTATCGGCCAGCGTCTCACATGCTCCATACCTGGGTAACAATTCGATAACAAACGAAACAAAAGCGCTTAAGTGTTTGCATCCGTTCGTCATAGAATATCTAATTTATAATCTAAAGATCTCCTAAGAACTTTTTATTCAGATGAAAGCTCGTTTTACGAAATTAGATCAAATCCTTAAACGCTATGAGCATCTTTGGAAGCCGCCTGCTTTTTCTAGTATTGACTCTCGCTTGGATGATTACCCCGAATTGCAAGCCTGGTTACGTTCACTTAGCTCAGATGATATTGATACGCTTCAGCTTTCTGATCAGGACTTACTAGCCTCGGCAGCCAATTATTTCCCCGTGGCGTCTGAACTCCTTTCACTTATTAGCGTTCCAGCTTCAGAGACATCAAAAGCAACAAAGGAAGTAGAACTACCCGCATTTTGGGATACAGGAATTCCTGGCAGAAAAGCAGCGCAGATAAAGTCCTTTATCAAAAGCCAATCTCCACCCACAACGCCGCTTATTGAATGGTGTTGCGGAAAGTTGCATTTAGGTCGATTAATATCAGAGCTATACAAGCAAAAAGTCACCGGTTTAGAGATTGATACGCAGCTAGTCAATCAGGCAAATATCCTTTCCCGCACCAGAAAATTGAGCAATCAAACTGTGGCGCTAGAGTGTGATGTATTGAATGATGACCTGTCTCAGCTGCTTGAAGCTAACCATCACCTAATTGCCTTGCATGCCTGCGGTGGCCTGCATGTACATATGCTAAAGCAAGGTGTAGAAAGTCACTCTAACAGAATGACCTTCTCACCATGCTGCTATCACCGCTTCAATAGCTCTGAAAACTACCAGGCGCTATCACTTGTAGGCCGAACTACCCTACTGAGCCTAAGCAATGAGGATTTGCGTTTAGCGACAAGACAGTGTAATACGGCATCGGCCGCTGAAACCCGAAAGCGCAAACAACTACAAGCTTGGCGACTCGGCTTTGATACGCTCCAAAAAGATATCAGACATACTGATCAATACCTTCCTTGCCCCTCTCTCAGCATTCGTATTCTTCAAGAAGGCTTCGAACGTTTTTGCAAAAAATGTGCGCAGCTAAAAGATATTGACCTGCCGCAAACAATAGACTTTTTACACTACCAATCTCTGGGGCAAACCAAGTATCAAGAATACGAAAAACTAGAGCTGGTAAGGATGTTATTTAGGCGCGCGTTGGAAACCTGGCTGGTACTGGATCGCTGCTTGTTTCTGGAGGAAAATGGCTATCATTGCCAAATATCGACATTCTGTGAGAGTTCAGTCAGCCCCAGAAACTTTCTGATTAAGGCCCATTTGAAAAACAAAACCTAGCTAGCGATTTTCATTCCATGAGATGCACTCATCAAGTGTAAGCCCCGCCCCCCCAAAAATATCCAAGGCACTCCCTATTGTCAGATCAACCTTGCCGCCAGATAACTGATGAACCAATTTTAAGTCTTCGAAAGAACGTGCACCGCCAGCGTAAGTGACTGGAATGGGGGAAATTTCTCCTAATAAAGAAACCAGGTCCTCATCAATTCCTGCTTGTAGCCCTTCAACATCGGCAGCATGTATTAAAAACTCATTGCAGTGCCCTGCCAACTCAGCGAGGGTATTCTTGGTAATCTGAGTACGGGTCACTGTTTGCCAACGATCCGTCGCAATATTCCAACCCGATTCGGTTTTTCGGCAACTCAGATCCATCACTAAACGCTCCGCTCCCGTCTCCGCTTTTATCTTTTCAATTCTGTCAGAAGATAGCTCCCCATCTTCGAAGAGGTAAGACGTGACGATCAAATGCGACGCACCTGCTTCCAAAAACTCGCTGGCATTTTCATGATTAACGCCCCCGCCAAATTGTAAACCTTGAGGCCAGGCCGATAGTGCCTTAAGTGCTTCGTCCTTATTTCCTGGGCCTAGTGCAATAACATGCCCACCTTGTAAGTTATGCTCCTTGTATAAGGAAGCATAGTAAGCCGCATCATAAGCACTCACAAAATTAGTATCGGCACCTTGGTCATTCAAGCTACCACCAACAATTTGCTTTACTTTGCCTTGATGTAAATCGATACAGGGACGAAACTGGGTCAAAGGAGGCCTCTTTTACAGAATGAGATAAAAATAAAACTGGCGCATATTATACCCAATTAAGCGGGGTGATTCGCCCCATATTGAAGATTAATCCAGTACACCTAGGCTTGTTGCTGTGATAATCTTTGGAGCAAACCTACCTGAAGGACCTTAATTATGAAGAATTTCTCCTTACGTTTTAGCAAAGTAATTTCCTTAGTTTCACTTTTTGTACTCCTTAGCGCCTGCGCAACGGAAAGTAAGCGAGCTATTCAACCAGATCGAGTTGCCAGCTATCAAACAAACTATAGTGGTAAGAAAACAGCCATGGTAGTAGGCAATTTTAATAACCGTTCAAACTATATGCAGGGTCTATTTTCTTCTGGTGGCGATCGCCTAGGTTCGCAAGGCAAGACCATCTTAAAGACCCACCTTCAACAAACGAACAGATTCAACCTTGTTGACCGTGACGCGATGAAAGAGCTTGAGCAAGAAGCTGCCTATCGCGGTCAAAAGCAAAACATTACGGGCGCAAGATATGTCGTTTCAGGCGCAGTCTCGGAGTTTGGCCGTAAAGAAGTTGGTGACAAGCAACTATTTGGTATCTTGGGGCGCGGAAAGGAGCAAATTGCTTATGCCAAAGTTTCCATCAATATCATTGACGTAACAACCAGCCAAATAATCTATTCAACACAAGGTGCCGGAGAGTATGCACTGAGCAATCGCGAAGTCATCGGTTTCGGTGGCACAGCGGGTTATGATGCAACGCTTAATGGCAAAGTTCTTAACTTCGCGATTACCGAAGCCATTAATAATTTAGTTAGAGATCTAGAGTCCGGCGTTTGGTCTGTTGAAAAATAGCAACTAACTATCGACATAAGGAAGTTCGATGAAATACATTAATATCAAGTTGATCGCTGCAATGGCGGTCATTCTTTTGGCTCAAGCATGTTCAACTCATAGTAATTTGTACTATTGGGGTGATTACCAAGAAATCGTTTACGATATTTACCTCAACCCCGGCGAAGCAGATACTGCCACGCAGATCTATAAACTAAACCTAACTATAGAGCGAGCAGAAAATAAAGGGATGAAAGTTCCTCCCGGCCTATATGCTCACTTAGGAATGGTTCACGCTCAAGCCGGAAACCCTGGCCTGGCAAAAAGCGCTTTGCTACAAGAAAAAGCACTGTACCCTGAATCTAGCGTATTTGTTGACGGCATTCTGACTCGCTCCAACATGCAAGACACCGCCTTGGAAGCATCTAACAGCCATCATAAGGAGAAAACAAAATGAAGGGATTCAAGTTCTTAGTTATTTCAATACTTGCTTTTGGAGTTTTATCCGGTTGTGCCGTTAAAGGTTATGACTACACGGCCCTTAAGCAAAGCAAACCGACCTCTATTCTGGTAATTCCACCCAATAATAGCTCTGTCGAAGTTAATGCACCCTATACGCTTATTTCCTCGATATCTGAGCCCTTGGCAGAAAAAGGCTACTATGTATTTCCTGTTTCAGTTGTCGATACTTTGTTTAAAGAGAATGGGCTCCCTACAACGGCTGAAATGAATACTATTCCCTTGGACAAAATTAGGGAAATTATCAACCCTGACGCAGTGTTATACATTGATATCAAGCAGTGGGGGCAGGAGTACCAAGTGATATCCTCAAAGACTGTCGTGGCTTCAGATTGGCGATTAATAGATGCCAAGAGTGGACAAATATTATGGAATGGCAGAGCCCAAGCTGTGAAGTCTTCAGGTGACGGCGGTGGCGGTTTGGCTGGTGCTCTCATTGGTGCATTAGTAGATCAAATTGCCGGCAGTATTGTCGATCACACACCTGAACTTTCTGCTATGGCGAGTAGTAACCTGGTCAATAACCAGCACTGGGGTCTACTTCCTGGGCCTTACGCACCAAAACCAGAAGAAAAGTAAAGATCAGGCAATAGCAATATCTAGAGTGCCTGGGTTTTGCCCGGGTACTCTCTCCTCAAGCCCCTCCATCAATCCTAAAAAGATAAGACAGCCCCAGAGTTTATTCTTACAATATCTTTGTTAGATTAGAATCAAACAAGAACAGTTTAATACCAGAGCCATTCAAGGTATCGTATAGTGCTAGGGAAGGAAAAAATAGCGCCCTTTTAGTAGGTGTCAAATTCGCTTTTGCTTAGATGGCAATCGATTCCTTCCAACTGCCATACCTGTCTCAATATTTGCTTGGTAGGAGTAACAGCGAATTATGAATTTTTCGAAACTCATTTACATCAGCTTATTGCTCTCGCTCTTCAGCTCATTTTCCAATGCGATAACTCAAACGAGCATTCGCTACCCTCAGCCAGGCGAAGTATTCACCAAACATCACAGTTACCCAATAGAGCTATTAAAGCTAGCCCTAAGTTATCATTCGGTGCCTCTAACAGTAGAACCCTCGCAGTATTTTATGACACAAGGCCGGGCTATCAAACAGTTGAGCCAAAGCAAGGGTATCGATGTGATGTGGACCATGACTTCCAAAGAACGAGAGTCAGAAGTAAAGCCTATTAGAATCCCTATTTATAAAGGCTTGATTGGCTGGCGCTTGTTCCTGACAACACCCGAGCAGTTGGCAACACGAAAACAAAGCCAAGATTTAAGGGCTTTAAAAAAAGCCACACTCATTCAAGGGCATGACTGGCCCGATACCAACATATTGAGATATAACAATTTTAAGGTACAAACTGGCCCCAGTTACGAAGGCTTATTTCAAGTGTTGTCACTTAATCGGGCGGAACTCTTTCCTCGCTCTATTATCGAGATCTGGGATGAACTAGAAACGCATCAACATCGCAACATTACCCTTGAGCCTCACACGCTACTCAGCTACCCGACCGCTACGTATTTCTTTGTCGCACAAGAAAATACGGCCTTAGCTAGCCTTATAGAAGAGGGGCTTCAGAAAGCCCTGTTGGACGGAAAGTTCGATGCGCTGTTCCAGCAGTATTATGCTGATCTGATACTGAAGGCTAATTTAAAGCAGCGACTACACTATCGCCTGATTAACCCTTTGCTTCCTGAAGCGACACCACTAGACCAGAAAGCTCTCTGGTTTCATTTAGATAAAGACTGAAAGCATCATTACTTTCAGCCTCTATACCAAGAGAAACTTAGTGTTTGTGCTTATGTTTATTGGGTTTATCGTGCTGGCTCGCATGCAAACTATTAAAGACGATTTTGATCCAGGTAGGCTCATTTAAGAAACCGTTTTCCCACTCGTCCCATTTTGCACTCAAACCTGCACTTTGTATCTCTTCCAGGCTCTTGTCATTCATCATGCTCTCGACCTCTTTCGCCGTACCACGCAACATGTCTCTGAAGGCAATAAGGTCTGGCTTCGTTGCCATTGGTCCGTGCCCAGGCACAATTTGGGTTGAGTCATCGATAGAATCTAAAATTCGATCAATATTCTGGGCGACACCTCGTACACGCCCACCTGCATCCACATCAACAAAGGGGTAAAAGCCGTTAAAGAAATGGTCACCCAAATGGACAATATTTTGTTCTTTAAAGAAGATCACGCTATCGCCATCAGTATGTCCGATTGGCAAGTGCATTACAGAAATATCATGCCCGTTAAAGTGGATAGTCATACGATGATCATAGGTAATATCCGGCAGCGCATGCTTTGGGTATGGTTCCGACACCATGTTAAACAGCTTAACCTCTTGACGAGAGTTCAAACGCTGATAAACATTATCATGCGCGACAACGGTAGGCTCTTTACCCAAGAGCTTATTGCCTTGAGTATGGTCACCATGCGAATGCGTATTTAGGATGTACTTAAGCGGTTTACCAAAAGTATCAAGTGTTTTCTCTAAACCACCTGACATATCGGCATAGTCACTATCGACAACCCGTCATCACCTTCGGACAATAAGATATTCCCGCCCTTTCCCTGAAGAAAGTGAAAGCCTGGCTTTAACTCAGTCACTTTAAACTGCTTAGTACTATGGTGGTGGTTTTCTGCAACACTTAAATTTGCAGACAATAACAACATGAGGCTGGCGCCCGCTTTAATTACGTTCACTAATTTATCTCCCTATTGATTGAGTCTTTAACATGCAAACATGTGAAGCGAAACGACCACCAAGCAGAGTATTTCTGCTTCATTTCCTTCTAAAGCGCCTTGAGTATATCAGTCTTATAATTTCCTCTCACCAACATTCAGGCTAAGGTAAATATGCGCTTAATTCAGGATAAGAACAAATACCGCAGCGATCACTAAGCTCCTGGAAGTGATAGCCTGTCGCTTGTTATTATTCTCAGCATTCTAAATACATATAAAATATATATCAGGTATATTTATTATATATTTTACCTATCAGTCTATTGTCATTACTATCGCCTCATCATACAAAAAACAAAGAGAACATTATGAAGCCCTTAGTCATGAGACTTACCATGCTGATCCCTCTCCTGCTTATCACTTTCACAAGCAGCACATCAACTTTTGCTGGAGAGATGATACCTGCAAATCTTAGTTTTTCAGTTATCGTCACCGCTGAATCAGGCGGCGCGCAAGAAGCGATGGTGGTATCCAGTGGTAGCTGGTTTACTCAGCGAACGTTAGTGCATAACGCAATTCTTATCAAACATCCAAAGGGTGATTTGCTCTGGGATAGCGGCATCGGCACTGAAGTCGAAGAACAAATGCAAGTATTCGCTTTTTGGGAGAAACAGTTGTTCGCGATCGAAAACGTTAAACCCGCCATTAGCCAGTTAAACGCGAATAACTACCCCATCAGCACAATTAAAGCCATCATCCCTAGCCATATGCACTGGGATCATGTCAGTGCAATTGAAGACTTCCCAGCAACACCGGTATGGATTCAACAGCAAGAGCATGACGCCGCGCACCAAGGCAAGCCACCCGGCTTTGTCTTATCGCAATTTGATAGTCCTGACATCAAATGGCAATTCATAAAGCTCTTAGATCAACCCTACCAAGGCTTCGATAAAAGTTTGGATATCTACGGTGACGGCAGCTTAGTGTTAGTCGACCTGGCCGGGCACTCGCAAGGGCACTTGGGTCTTTTTGTTAATACGCCAGACAAAGGGCGCTATTTCTTCATTGGCGATGCAACATGGGCGATCAAAGGAATTCAAGACAACCGCGGCCGTCCGAAGATTGTTCAGTGGGCAACTGGTGTCGATAATAACGTAGACCAAGCGGAAAAAGTCATCGATCAAATTCACTCTTTAAGCAAACGTGACCCTGACTTAGTGATCGTCCCGGCTCATGACGAACTGGTCACGGCAAAACTGCCCAACTATCCCAGCTTTTTATAAGATGGATTTACACCAAGGCTAACAAAGTGAACTACCAGCAACTTGATGCCATCGCCGATGCCTATATCCCTTTGTTAGGACTGCTTGTACTTGGCTTTATCGCCAGACAAATCCTTAATAAACAATACCGAACAGCAGCCAGGTTCAGTCTACAAACCTTGGTATCAGTAGCGCTGGTTTACGCCTTAATGGCTCTGGATAACTATTTTCTTATTTGGCCTACAGTCTCACTAGACTACAGCACTCATACAGCATTATCCCTGGCCTTAGTGATGTTATTAACTCAAGGTTCAACGTTTCAAGTTCACTGGCAAGTTGCCTTGGGAGTATCATTCTTAGCGTATGCGATTTTAATGCTTTACCAGCAATATCATACTATTGCAGACATAGTCAGCACCGCTTTCATCCTGGTTCCGAGTCTGTTTATTATTAACAGGAAACTGGTCTCTAAAGACCCAAATTGGGAACACTGTTCAGCTAAGCCTTATAAGAGTTCATAAAGTCGATGCCTGGCTTTAAGGCGCATCGCCAAACTAAAGCTGCTTCCTCACAAAAGTTAGGGTAGGTATCTTCAATAGCCTGAATGAAAGAGTCTACGAAAAGTTTATACATATATTCGTCAGCTCGAACTTTATCGGCGTGATGTCGAGCGATAGTTTTTAGGTATTCGCTTTCTTTATTAGTACAGTAGAATTTGACTAAGTGCTTTATAGATTCTCGAAGCATTTGCTTCTGCTTATCCATATCGATATAAGCAAAAGCATTTTTTATTAAATTAGAGCTATTAAAAAAGTGTGTATAGAAAGAATCAAAAAAGTTGCTATCGTTACTCAGAATAAAATCGTAACTATCGTCAAAATGACTCCCGAGAGATTCAATCATCCCCATTACTTAAGCGCTCCAATGCAATTTTTATTCAGAAAGAAAATATTTTAGACTAAACATGCACATTGTTCTAAGTAATTATCGTTTTCACTCAGATGATATTCCAAGGCTGCAGATACGAGTAGTCTTATAGCCAGCCGGGATAAATTACTCGCTAAACTCTTCTAAGATAATCTTTAGGCGTACATCCAGTCCAACGTTTAAACGCTCTCAAAAAGCTAGCGGACTCAGCGTAACCTAACTGATCAGCCAATGCGGCCACTGACACTTTCCCTGCAGCCATCATCCCTAGACAGCGCTGTTTCTTATGCTCATCCAGGATACCTTGGTAACTCGTGTTGGCAGCGCTTAGTTTTCTGCGGAAGGTACGCTCACTCACAGAAAACATCTTTGCCACTTCAGGAACGCTTGGAAAGCGCCCTTCGTAGCCTTCAATGACTTGCTTGGTTTGTGAAACAATATCTTCATCTTGCGAATAGAACTTACGTAATAGCTCATAAGCTTGAACTCGATATAGCTGATGAGCGAGAGGGTTCCCGTGCTTCATCGCCACACTCAAAATGACGCGTGGAAGCCGAAACCAGTTATAGGGCTGATCGAAATGTAAATCAAAGTCGATATATTTCTGATACTCCGCCAAACACTTACCTTCAGGCTTAGGCCGAGCAGTACCTGCAGCAATTAGTATTTCGTTTGGTTTTTCAAGAAACTCCCTTACAAAGATATAGGTTCCCATAAGGTCTCTGTCGGCAATAAATGTCCTGAGTTTAGGTGAGGCCTCTGGTAAGGTATAACGTAGCTCTATCCAATCTTTATCAAAATGCAAAGTCATATGTGAAAAGAGCAGTGATAATGACTGAAATTGAGCGCCAACCTTCAAAGCCTGGTCAAAATTTGGTGCACTCATAAGCAACATTGCATAGGTACCGTATGAGGTAAATGTCACCTGACTGCCTACCTTGACACCAAGAATAGGGTCATTCAGTAAGTCTATTGCTTCTGACACGATATCCAGCTCCAAAGATTGCTCAATCACGGCGGCACCATTCATATTCTGCAAGGACATCCCCCTGCGCCGCAAAAGTTCTTCCGGGTCTGCCCCCAAGTCTTCAACCGCTTTAAACAGTGGAATCAAACCTAATATCGACTGCTTCTTTTTAGCACTGCCTACATACATAAACCCTACAGACCTTTCTTTGAATTAGGTGACCAAAGTAACAATTAACTAGCCTCAACTGTCATTATGGCCGTATTTATCAATTTTTGACAGGAAGCATCCTATATTATGTGACCAACAGTCACTAATCTGCATATACCCACTTTAGCTGATACGAATATTTCAGCAGAAAACTAATAAAAAAGAAGCACGATAACTTTCGCGGTAATTGCAGGAGATCATCATGAACAAAGACTATGAGCAACTCGACGTACTGATCGTTGGAGCTGGCATTTCTGGCATTGGCATGTGCTACAACCTAAAGAAAAAGCGCGCACATACCTCTTTTGCAGTGATTGAAGGTCGAAAAAACATTGGCGGCACTTGGGACTTATTCAAATACCCGGGTATTCGTTCAGACTCTGACATGTATACCTTTTCCTATTCTTTCAAACCCTGGACAGACCGTGAATATATTGGCACAGCTGACCGCATCAAGCATTATCTAGATGAACTGGTTTCTGATGAGAACCTGGACCAGTACATTCGTTTTCAACAGAAAGTCATATCAGCTGACTGGAACTCGGAACAAAACCGCTGGCTTGTCAGTATCGAGCGAGCAGATGGGTCGCAGTACCATATTGCTGCGAAATTCCTTACCTGTTGTTCAGGCTATTACAATTATGAAAAAGGTTACCTGCCAAATTTCGAAGGCTATGATGACTTCAAAGGAACCATTGCCCACCCTCAGCAATGGCCTGTTGATATGGACTACTCAGGTAAGCGCGTTATTGTCATAGGCAGTGGTGCGACGGCCGTCACCGTTGTACCCGCAATGGCAAAGAAAGCAGCTCATGTCACCATGGTTCAGCGCTCGCCAAGCTACGTCTACTCTCGCCCCGCTTCAGACATGTTATTTAGAATAATCTCTAAAATACTCCCGGCGGGCCTAACGAATAGAATCATGCGCGCCAAATACACTACCATGCAGCAAATGGTATTTATGTTATCCAAACGCTTTCCAAACTTTATTCGTAAGCTTGTCAGAGATATGAATAGGAAAGCACTGGCGGGAGCAGCTGACGTCGATACTCATTTCAAGCCCACCTACAATCCATGGGATCAGCGTATGGCCCTGGTACCTGATGCAGATTTATTCAATTCAGTTCGTTCCGGCAAAGCGAGTATCGTCACTGAGCATATAGCGCGCTTCACTGAGAAAGGAATATTGTTGAAGTCGGGCGACGAAATTGAAGCCGATATTATTGTTCCCGCCACAGGGCTCGATCTTCAGCTATGGGGAAAAATGAAACTGAGTGTCGATGGTCACGACGTCGATGCGCCTAAGCTAACCAACTATAAAGGCATGATGTTCAGCCAAATGCCAAACTTTGCTTGGGTCTTTGGATACACTAACTCTTCCTGGACGCTCAAAGCAGAGCTGACCTTTGATTATGTCTGCCGCCTATTGGAACACATGGAGCAAAATGGTTACCAAAGTGTCTACCCTTACCGTGAACCAAACGCCAAACAAAGCACCATTGTTGCACTGAAATCTGGCTACGTATTAAGAGCTCTCGACCGCTTGCCTGGCCAGGGAGAGTCCTTTCCATGGTGCAATAAGGACTTTTACTTCAAAGACATCTTTGCCATCAAACACAGCAAACTCGACGACGGTGTACTTCGTTTTGATGACAACACGCCTCTTGAAGCTTTTCATAAGGTAGAAAAAACTGAAACAAGTACGCCTTCCGTCGCCAAAGAAAAGACACAAACGACCGAAAAAGTTGAGGAGGTAGAAGTATGAAATCTCTACCTCCTGTTGTCTTGATCCACGGAATGTGGAGCACACCAGACATATTAGATGAACTGAAAGACGCCTTTGAACAACAAGGCTACCCTGTACTCGTTCCGAGACTTCCACTTCATTACCCTAAGAATAAGCTATGCGAGGACAAAAGGCGCTCTTTAGCTCGACTGGGTATCGAAGATTATGTCGCCTCTTTAAAGCAAGACATAAATAAATTCACGAGAGCCCATTCAAATCAATCACCGATATTAGTCGGCCACTCAATGGGCGGTTTACTCGCGCAGTTGCTTGCACAAGCGCTACCCTGCTCTCAGTTGATTTTAATTTCCTCAGCTGCGCCTGCGGGCATTAATGCTTCAAGTTGGTCGGTACTCAAAACCTTTGGACATAACTTGTTGAAATTTCCCTTATGGCGCTCGTATACCAATTTATTATTAAGAAATATTCAGTACGGTATCGCGAACACACAGAGCGCTGATATCCACAGGCAACTCACTCAAGCATCTACCTTTGAGTCAGGTCGAGTCACAACACAACTATCTATGTGGTTCTTATTTCGCAAGCCCCCCTCCAAGGTGGATTATCAATCTGTAAGCTGCCCGGTATTAGTGATTGGCGGCACCGAAGATAAAATCACACCGATAAAAATCCAACATAAGATCACCCGAAAATATGGCTCTTCAGCCAGCATAAAAGTTATCGAAGGAGCCTGTCACTATACCGTGGGAGGAAGCTTCTTCCCTCAAATAAGGGAGTCGATCTTTACCTGGCTGGATACAAAACTACCTAAACATAGTCAGGATGCACAAGCGGCGTAAACACCTAAATTAAAATAACAACTTAAGGGTCTTAACATGAAAAGCACTTGGACGAACAAAACAATTCTCATCACCGGCGCGGGCTCTGGTATTGGTCAGGCAATTGCTAAACTATTCGCGCAGCTGGGTGCAAATTTAGTGGTCACTGATATCAACCAAGCAGGTCTTAAAGAGACGAGTAAAGCCATCGGCTCATCAGCCATTATTTCCAAGCAGTCCGATGTCTGCTCAAAGGAGGACTGGCAAGCTCTCGCTAAAGATATTGAGCTTTCATCCGGGCATTTAGATGTACTCATTAATAATGCAGGCATGACGTCTTTTGGTTATTTTGAAGAAACTTCTGAGGCCCTATTTAACAAAGTAATGGATGTAAACCTAAATGGTGTCGTTATGGGTTGTCGAGAAATGATGCCATTACTTGAAAAGTCATCACGCGGCATGATCGTTAATGTCGCTTCAATATTCGGCTTGATCACCATGCCAATGGTAGCGCCCTACCATGCCTCTAAATTTGCCGTTCGCGGATTTACCGAAGCCTTACAACAAGACATGATTTATTCAGGTAAGAATATTGATGTTATTTGTGTGATGCCCGGCGGTATTCGATCCAACATTGCAAATTCTGCTGAAACTGAAGCAGCTAATTCCAATGAGCTTGCCAAACACTTTGAAACGGTGGCACGAACAAGCCCTGCAAAAGCGGCAGAAGTCATCGAAAAAGGCATGCGTAAGAAGACCTTCCGAGTATTAATTGGTGCCGATGCCAAGTTTGTCGATATTCTTTATAAGGTACTACCGACCAGCTACTATAAAGTATCTAACCAGCTTTTAGGCGTTAAACGGTTTTTACGTTCGTAGAACTAACAGAAATGGAAAAAAAGCGGGGATGGAGAGCTACCCCGCATAAAGGGGACTGGTAAACCAGCAAGGTAAAACAGGGACGTACTTTAACGAATTATGAACTTTAGGAAGCCTCGGACTTCATATGCTTACGTGCTGCAAATAAACCAACAAAGCCAGCCGAAAATAGCATCATGCTGCCGAACTCACTACTTGCATCCTGAGCGACACTAGCCGAAGCCTGTGCACTACAAGCAAAGACAAACAGTACAAGTATTGAGATAGAGTTTTTTATAGCTGACAATAGAATTCCTTCACATCAAAAAGATTGATAAACAAGCTTACTGCTTTGATTTAAGTGAAGACTAGCACGGAAGTTCTAACTCAACTGTCAACGAATGTTAAACGACAAGTTATTGAAATATAGTGTGATTTATTTGGCATTATTGCCAGCATAACTGTTCAATAAGCGAACAAAAGGTGCGAAAAATAGGGAGAAAGTCCCCCTTTAGCTCTGAACAGGTAAAACAAGGTCTCCGGCACGCAATCCCGAGACGACTTCGATCATCCCGTTTTCTTTCTGATCGCCAACTCTTATAAAGCGTCGAACAACTTGCTCGTTTTCCAAAACCCAAACAACGTTCAACTGACCAACATAAGCTATACGATCACTAGGCAATAGAATCTGTTGTTTCGTACCCACCGGCACACTTAATTGCGCATACATGCCAGGTAGCAAGCCTTCAGCCTCCAGACGGCTCTTAATCAAGAAGCTTCGAGATGCAGCATTACCTGCTGGCACCATTTCTTCTATTACTGAAGGCAGATTCTTATTCATCGAGGGAATCCTTACCTGCAAGGTGTCACCCAAACTGAGGCCGATCGCCAATTGTTCGCGCACATGCGCCTCGACTCGTAAAGTAGCTGGATTATATAAGGTAAGAAGCTGCATCCCTGGTTGGGCAGTATTACCGGGCTCTGCAAAGCGATCGATTATTAGACCATCAATAGGGGAATGCACCTGAGCATAACCCAGGGCCGTTTGCGCTTCTAACAAAGCCTGTTCTGCACTTTGCTTACCGGCTAACAAGCTATCGTAGTTTGCCTGAGTCTGCTCCAAAGCAGCGTTAGCAATCAAGCCTTTCTGACTCAAGTCCTCAGAACGCTTAAGATTATTCTTTGCTTCCAACAATCGTGCAGACACTGAAGACAAAGCCGCTTTTGCCTGAGACTCCCGTGATAGCAAATCTGCCTTTTCCAATTCAATCAGTAGCTGCCCTTGTTTAACCTGCTGCCCTGCTCGTACATGTACTTTCTCTATCTTGGCTAGAATACGTGATGAGATAAGTGAATTCTGTTTCGCTTCAATACCTGCTGGCACTGGCTCGAACACTTCCTTCTTCACCCGTTCGACCTCAATCGCTTGCCTTAGTAGCTCATCGAGTTTTACCAAACTTTGCTGCTCACTTTGCCCGGGCTTTACCTTGTTATTAAAGGCACCCGCCATCCAGGCAACCATAACGATAAGTAAAGCAATTGCCAGTACAGGTAAGCCCAGTTTTTTTAATACGGAGTCATTTGTTTGCATCTTCGTATCCTAATTTTGCGTGATCAGTTAATGAGTTATTTTCTGGCTTATCGAACACCAACAAGTAAACAATTGGTACCACCAGCAAGGTAAAGATGGTTGAGGCAATGATGCCGAAAATAATAGCCAGAGCCAGGCCACTAAAGACCGGGTCAAGGATAATCACCAGATTACCCAGCATGGTAGTGCCAGCAGTCAGTAGAACAGGCCTCATACGAACGGAGCCCGCCAGTATAAGCGCCTCTTTAAGCTCCACACCCCGGTCTCTGGCTTGAGTGATGAACTCTACGAGTATCAAAGAGTTGCGAACAACGATTCCAGCCAAAGCAATCATGCCGATCATCGCTGTGGCGGTAAATAATACGGGTTCAGGCGCTCCTGCAATCACTCGTTCGCCAAAAAGGTTCAGCGCTGCAAAACCAGGCATAATACCGATAATCGTCAAAGGAATAGCCGACATAATAATCAAGGAAAGACGGACAGATTGTGTCTGTATCTTCAGTACAAAGAAGATACCTGCCAAAGCAAACATAAATGCTAAACCCATATCTCTAAAGACATCTATGGTGATCTTCCACTCGCCTTCACCACCCCATTCGAGCTGGATATTTTCAGGTAGCGACCAAGTCTGTCCGGCTGACTCACCAGTGAATAGCGAAAGAAAGTTGCGAGACTGCCAATCACTAACATTCAGGTTTTCTTGTTTCGCTTCTGCCCCAAGCTGTAAATCGCCACTCACATCAGCAATCACTTCAGCAGGCGTTCTACCAGACAGCTCTGCCATCACATAAACGACCGGCTTTAGGTCTTTATGATGAATTGCACGATCCGAGACATGCTCTTCGAACGCACCTAATTCTCCCAAAGCAACGAGGGGCACCGGTGCACTGTCCAAGCCATAGCGGCTGCTCTGTTTGATCACCCCTGCTTGACCTCTTACCTGCAAACGCGCTAAATCTTCAATCGAGTTTTTATCTGCTTCCGCAAGCTCTAAATAAAGCGGAACGGGTGACGTTTCTCTTTCTTGCTGATAGAAACCCGCTGCCATGCCTTGATTAGCAATAACTAAAGCTTGATTGGCTTGAGCAGAAGAAATTCCAGATAAAGCTGCTGCTGTCTTATCCAGGGTATAGCGAAGCTTTTTCTGTTCAGCCTCGACAGTGGTATCAACCTCCACGACAAAAGGCTCTTTTTCCAGGCGCTCTTTTACACTCAATGCAGCAGCCTGTATATCCTCGTAGGGAGTCAGTTTGTCACCGTACAATTCAGCGACCAAGGTACTCAATACCGGGGGCCCTGGTGGCACTTCCACCACTCTAACCAATACACCTTCTTTATTAAAAGACTTAAGCAAGTCTCTTAAACGCAGCACCACGCCATGAGACTGATGCTCTCTTTCTGCTTTATCGAGTAAGGTCAGCCGCAAGTCTGCCTGATAAGGCATCGTGCGTTGATAGTAACGGCGAACCATACCATTAAAATCGATAGGCGAAGCCACCCCCACAAAGGCGGCTGAAGCGAGTACTTCGTTTACTTGCGTCACTTGTAAGGAGATCTGCTTAGCCAAACTCGCTGTCTGTTCCAAGGTCGCTGACTCTGGCATATCGATAATAATCTGCACTTCATTTTTATTATCAAAAGGCAGAAGTTTTAAGGGAACCCAGCGCATCATAGGTAACATGGCTGCAGCTAGGAATAAGATCAGCACAGCCCATAAGACCCATTTTGCTTTTCTCCGATCATTCAAAAAGGGAGAGAGAACACGTCGGAAAAAAGGGCTCCCGCTATCAGCACGACTGTCCTCACCCTGTTCAGCAACAATGGCCGAAGGTTTCAGAAGTTTACTCGCCAACCAAGGCGTCACTAAAAATGCCACCAGCGTACTGACGCCGACGCTCACTGGCACATTGAAAGCCATCGGCGCCATATAGGGCCCCATCATTCCGGTAATGAAGGCAAGCGGAATAAATGCCAGGACGATAGTGATGGTCGACATTATCAAAGGCACTTTGATTTCTGATATCGCTGCAACAATTTGAGAGGCCGTACCAGGGTCCTGGCTTCCATCTTTGCCACGCAGCTTCTTTTTCAAATATCGTTCAATGTTATCGACACCAGTAATCGGGTCATCGACAAGTAAACCTAGTGATAGAATCAAAGCAAATAAGGTCACACGGTTAATGGTATAACCAAAAGCCATATCCAAGGCCAAGGTCACCCCGTAACTAATGGGTACCGCAATACCAACAACTAAAGCAGGGCGCCAGCCAAGGAAAACCGCGATAAACACCACCACGGTAAAGACCGCAAAGGCCAAGCTACTCGTTAGGTTATCAACCTTCTCATTCGCCGTTGCACCGTAATCACGTAGCACTTCTATGCCGATACTTGTCGGCAATAAATCTGACTTTAGCGCTGCAATAAGCTTATGAACTTCCTGAGCCACACTGACTGCATTGCTTCCCGGCTGTTTGGCGACACTGATAACCGACATCGGTAAATCACTACGTGCGGCGATCGGGACCCCTTCAAATTCTGGATGTGTTTCAGCAAAATCCAACCAGGTATAAGTACTCGCATTGGCAGGGCCGTCAACAATTTCAGCTACATCCTGAAGCGTTACCGGAATCCCATCGACAACATTGACCACCGTCTGTTTTAGACTACTAAGGTCGCGGATAAAGTCGCCGCTTTCGAGTTGAATAGACTCATTGTCAACGAACCAGTTGCCGCTACTTTGAAGCAGATTGGACACCTGTAAAGCTTGCAAGACGTCTGCCGAAGTACTTTGACGCGCTGCCAAACTTTCGGGCTGTAAAAAAATCCTTATCGTTCGTTCTCGGCCCCCCGTTACCTTGACTTCACTGGTATCAGGAATTGCCTGTATATAAGTCGACAGCTCTTCCGCTACCCGCCTTAAGTCATAATCGCTAGCATCGCCTTTGGAATACAAAGCCAACATCATGATCGGCACATCATCCACTTCAACCGGGTTTACGCGCCAGTTTTGTACTGCCTGAGGGACTTTATGTTGATTGGAATGAAGTTTGTTATAGGTATTCAGAATTGCATCTTCACGATCTTCGCCAACATAAAATCGTAAAGTAACAGCCGCCTGACCGCTCATTGAGGTGGAATAAACATTCTCTACACCCGGGATTTGAGCCAGAAGTTTTTCCAGCGGTGTTGTCACCTGCCGTTCTACCTGCTTAGAAGACATACCTGGCGAACTGACTAACACATCGACCATCGGTACAACAATTTGAGGCTCTTCTTCACGTGGAGTGTAGTTCAGCGCGACCATGCCC
Source organism: Oleiphilus sp. HI0061 (assembly GCF_001635675.1). Taxonomy (NCBI): domain Bacteria; kingdom Pseudomonadati; phylum Pseudomonadota; class Gammaproteobacteria; order Oceanospirillales; family Oleiphilaceae; genus Oleiphilus; species Oleiphilus sp. HI0061. The sequence continues at coordinate 26,486 of NZ_LWFE01001699.1, forward strand.
AATAAAAGCGAGACAATAAGAATCGCTGAAGGTAAGCCACCCGCTAAACTGTAGGCGAGCAAACGTTCGATAAAAGATTTATCTGCTGAAGTCATGCAATTACCCTAAGGTTTAATTAATTCGGCTGGCAAAATACGTTATACAAGTTCTGAATTATCGACTCTACACGAGGGTCGTTTAGCCGGTAATAGATGGTCTGCGACTCCCTGCGCGTTGCCACAAACTCTACTGCTCTAAGCTTTGCCAAGTGTTGCGACAAGGCCGATTGAGAAAGAGGCACCCGCTTATTTAATTCGCCAACTGATAGCTCCCCTTCACTCAAAACACACAAAATCATTAAGCGCTTGCTGTTTGCCAGGTTTTTTAAGAAAGCCTCTGCTTCTGCCGAGCGCGAAGACATTTCATCCAGACTAATATCCATCACCTACACCTTAAATTACGTCT
>NZ_LWFE01001700.1:0-562 GCF_001635675.1 Oleiphilus sp. HI0061
GATACTGGCTCGACTACGACATCAAACCTTCTTCACGCTGGCAGATCTAAATCAGACTATTAAGGTCTTGCTAGATGACCTTAACCGCCGTGCCTTTAAGAAACTACCGGGTTCCCGCTTAAGTCAATTTGAAGCCTTGGATAAGCCAGCGCTTAAATCGCTTCCCGCGAAGCATTATGAGTATGTCGAGTTCAAACTTGCACGCGTTAATATCGACTACCACATAGAGTTCGACAAGCATTATTACTCAGTACCTCATCATCTGGTGAAGTCTCAAGTAGAAGCCCAAGCAAGCCAAGATAGCGTTGCTATTTTCTTCAAAGGAAAACAGGTTGCACGACATGCTAGGAGCTTGCGCCAAGGGGGTTTTACCACCAATGCTCACCACATGCCTGAGCCCCATCGAAAGCACCAAGCCTGGACGCCGGAGAGACTGATCTCTTGGGGCGCTCGAATCGGGCCTGCAACGCAATCCATCGTACTAAACCTACTCGAACAAAAGAAGGTACCCGAACAAGCTTATCGAGTCTGCTTGGGTTTACTGAATCTGGCAAAACAATAC
>NZ_LWFE01001701.1:0-814 GCF_001635675.1 Oleiphilus sp. HI0061
TACTTTCGGTGTAGCCATCGAACTCGATGCCTGTAATTCCTGCGGTGACAAAATCTACCACCACATCGCGATGCTCAACTTCGAAGGATTGTTCATTAGATTGATAGGCACCCCAGAATCCTTGCTGCGGATCGAGCAAGTGTTCATCAAAAGCTTTACTAATAATGCCTACGGGTAAGTCGGCACTATACCATTCCCCACCGGACACCAGATCAAAAATCCTGGGGCGAACATAGAGGCTCGTATCATTGTCCAGGGTTATGTACGAGGCAATACGATTGTTTTCTTTTTCTGGTTTAACAGACAAGCCCAGCAGAGTATGGGCTGGGTCGTCATAGACTACGTGCAGATCCATATCGCTTGGGCCATCGTAAGAAGTCGAGCGATAGTTTGTGTTTGTGTTTGTGCTTGTGCGTGAGATGGCCAGTTCAATATCCTGCGTTGGCATTAAGGCTTTAAGGGCATCCAGACTGCTCTGCACTGCGCCAAGATAGATCTCGTCATAGACATTGTTCAAATTGTGGAGGTGCAAAGTATAAGGGTTCGCTTCGATCATTGTTTCAAATTTATCAATAAACGCTAGGGAGTTGTTTCTAACGCTTTGTTTGACTTCGCTTGCGCTTCCTGCGTTTAGTAAAAGCTCCTGAGGGATTGCTTGCATGACCAGGGAGATTGCGGTTCCTTCGCTGTCGATACGAGTATTTTCCTCTCCGGGTAATAGGGTAGAAAGCATGTAGACGCTTGGCCATTCATCACTTTCTCTTTGCGGAAGCATTAGATACGCATTGGCTGGTGATTCGCCTAGAGTAGGGAG
>NZ_LWFE01001702.1:0-941 GCF_001635675.1 Oleiphilus sp. HI0061
GAACGCTTTACTACCTTTGAAACTGCTGAGCTGGTGATGCCGAGAGTGGTTAAGCAGGATGGCACTCGTCAACCTTTTGATGAGGACAAGCTCAACAGAGGCTTCACCAAGGCTTTGGAAAAGCGCCCCGTCAGTATTGAGGCGATTGAAAGCGCGATCAATAACATTAAGGCCCGATTGAGAGCAACAGGCGAGAGAGAGCTAAAAGCGATTGCTATTGGTGAAGAAGTGATGAAAGAGCTGCGTCGCCTGGATGAGGTGGCTTATGTTCGTTTTGCCTCTGTCTATCGTAGTTTCCAGGATATCAATGAATTTAAGGAAGAAGTTGATCGGCTAGCTCGTTCTGAGAATACCAAAAATGACGCTTAGTGCTTTCTCAATAGATGACGCTCACTATATGGCTGAAGCTTTGCGCTTGGCCAATAAAGGGGTGTATACAACCCAGCCAAACCCACGGGTAGGTTGTGTCTTGGTGAGGGGCGGTCAAATTGTGGGGCGTGGTTGGCATAAGAAGGCCGGAACAGGGCATGCAGAGGTAAACGCCCTCGCTGAAGCGGGAGGACTCGCGCAAGGTTCGACAGCTTACGTTACTTTGGAACCCTGCAGCCACTTTGGTCGAACACCTCCCTGTGCTAAAGCCTTAATTGATGCTCAAGTATCTGAGGTGGTTGCTGCGATGCTGGATCCGAATCCTGAGGTGTCAGGTCGAGGCTTTAAACTTCTGGAGGATGCGGGAATAAAAGTACGCTATGGCTTGATGGAAGCTGAGGCGCGGGCACTTAATCAAGGCTTTATTAAGCGAATGGAAACTGGTTTGCCTTATCTTCGGATTAAAATGGCGACCAGTGTTGATGGTCGTACCGCCATGGAGTCCGGGGAAAGTCAGTGGATAACTGGCCCGGCTGCACGTTCTGACGTACAGCGTTTGCGTGCCCGAAGCT
>NZ_LWFE01001703.1:0-1119 GCF_001635675.1 Oleiphilus sp. HI0061
GTGATTCTACCTGAGCCTCAGCCATTATTGACTGAAGCATCGAAGATGCCAGGTTTAGATGGTCAGAAAATGTCCAAATCTTACGGCAATACTATTGGCTTACGTGAGGATCCGGATTCGGTTACTCAAAAAATACGAACCATGCAGACAGACCCACAACGTGTACGCTTATCTGATCCGGGTGATCCAGATAAGTGCCCTGTGTGGAAGTTGCATGATGTTTATTCCGACGAAAGTACTAAATGCTGGGTTCGTGAAGGTTGCACCAGTGCAGGCATTGGTTGTTTGGAATGTAAGAACCCAATAATTGAAAAAGTGCTTGAAGAGCAGCGCCCAATTCGTGAACGTGCTCGCCAGTATGAAGAGAACCCAGAATTAGTGCGTAGTATTTTATCTGAAGGTGCCGAGCGCGCGCGTGACGCAGCAAAGGGAACGCTTCAGGAAGTTCGACGTGTAATGGGTTTATCTTTCGGCGCGTAAAGTGCTAGAAGATAGGGGGCTTGAGTATGTCAGCTGTGCAACAAGAATTACCTTTGGCAATTGTCGAAGGTAAAGTTGTAAGGGATGTCCCTCAAGACCTCTATATTCCCCCCGATGCTTTATCGGTTATTCTCGAAGCCTTTGAAGGCCCGCTAGATCTGCTCCTGTATTTGATACGACGCCAAAATATGGATATTCTGGCAGTTGATGTGAGTGAGATAACGCGTCAGTACATCGAATATATTCAAGTTGCGAAAAAGATGAAGTTCGAGCTGGCTGCTGAGTACCTACTCATGGCTGCGATGTTGGCCGAGATCAAATCTCGAATGTTATTGCCTAAAATTTCGCATGAAGATGACGAAGAAGAAGACCCACGTGCTGAATTGATTCGTCGCCTTCAGCAATATGAACGCTTCAAGAAAGCAGCTGAAGATTTGGATGAGTTACCACGCGTTGATAGAGAAATAGTTCCTGTTCATATCAAAGCAGAAACCAGTTCTGACGGAAAGATACATCCTGATGTCTCGCTAAATGAGTTAATTCAGGCACTTAATTCTGTTCTGCAACGCTCTGATATGTTTGTAAGCCACCATATTGAAAAAGAGAAGCTCTCAACTAGAGAGAGGATGACAATTATCT
>NZ_LWFE01001704.1:0-596 GCF_001635675.1 Oleiphilus sp. HI0061
CTGCTGCTTGAAGAGTAATCAGTAGTGAACTCCCCAACAATTTCCTCCAGAATATCTTCCATTGTGGCAATGCCGAGAGCGTCGCCATACTCATCAACTACAATGGCAATTCGACGTTTCTCCCGCTGGAAGTGTATTAGCTGGGTGTTGAGTGTAGTACTCTCAGGAGTGAAGTAAGGTTCTCTGCAAGCTTGAAGTAGCATGGCTTTGTTCGGTTCGTCATTTGAAAGTACGCGAGTCATGCTGCGAAGGTGTAGGATGCCAATGATGTTGTTTATATCGCCCTTGTATACGGGGAGGCGTGTGTGTTGGGTGGTTTTTAGTTGCTGAAAAATATCATCCAGGTCATCGTCTATATCGATGCCAACAATCTCGTTTCTGGGAATCATGATGTCGTTAACGGTGACTTTCTCTAGGTCTAGAATCCCCAGTAGCATTTCCTGGTGTTTGCGTGGGATCAAGGTGCTAGATTCATTAACAAGTGTTCTCAGTTCTTCTCGGCTTAGGTGGTTTTCTTCTTCTCCGTTTGTACTAAAGCCGAGTTTTGTTAATAGGAAGTTAGTAACAAGGTTAACTGACCAGACAGCTGGGTAGAG
>NZ_LWFE01001705.1:0-1417 GCF_001635675.1 Oleiphilus sp. HI0061
AATAGGAGTGAAAAGGGGGAATGCGAAAAAGCATTCCCCCTTTTTTATTTCCACCGGGAACCACAATATGTGGTGATCAAATCTTGAATAATCCCCCAGAATGGCGATAATGGCCGCCTCTTGAATATAAATATTAGATGCACAGTAAGAAACTTTCCTTGCTTTGAATAGCGCAGATGCGCAGCGTGATCCTTCCTTCAGCTATGAGCCAGAATTCATCCCGATTTATGCCCGGTAGTTCGCGTTTGGTGCGTTCTCTATCAGAGATGCTGCAAGTCGAGCCACAGACTCATCCAGAAAATTTTAGCGAGCGCTTATCGCAAAAAATAGACTTCTCGGGCTCGGTAAAATTAAGTGATGCGCAAGGCATGATCAGAATGATTGATCGTCGAGTCGACGCCGGTTTACTGTCGAACGATTCGGACGAATTGGCTGGTCAGGAAGCTTTAGAAAAAAGCCAGCAGGCCTTTGTCAGGGTAAGAAAAGCCATTAGCCAATCTATTGAGTCAGGCTTTGACCCAGATAAAAGTGTCGGCAGAATAAAGCTGCCTGAATGGGATGAAGCGTTTATTAGCGCTATGCGAGAAGGGCAAGTCGATGACAAGTTGCTAGCCAAAGCTGCTGAACCCTTCAGTAAGTTTTATCGTGCTCAGCAGTCTGATATGTCGGCTAAAGTGCAGGGCTTGAGAGTTTATATTAGTGAGGTGTTAGAGAAGCATTCACCAGAGCTTGCGAAGTTAGTGGTGCTCGATAAAGCTCTCGACGAAGCGTTAAGCGTCGCTGCTCGTAAACAGTTTTTATGCGTACCGACGCTACTCGCCACTTACTTTCGCGAGAGCTTTGAAAGGCCTGCCGGTAAAAATGCCGACCTGTTTGAAACGTGTGCCTTGGATGAGAATATTAAGGCCTTTCTAGCAGCTTTAAAGCGCTTGCTGATGGCAGAGCTGGAAGCGCGCTTGCAGCTCGTGCTGGGCTTGATAGAAGCATTAAATGAAACGGTGCAATCGGCAAACTGAGTGCATCGCTATGGACACAATTATGAAATTAGAGGTTACTAGTTGCTTATGAATAAGCTTCTTTTTGGGCTGGCATTTTTATTAGGCGCATTGGCTATCATCGGTATGAGCTGGGTATTCTTGGGTAGTGATACCTTGGCCTTGCTGATTACTGTCGTTATTGGTGTGGTGTTTAGTATTGGCACCCTTGAGCTCTTACGATTTCAGAAGGCGACACAAACACTGTCAGTCGCGCTAAAAGATATTCCAAAATTTGCCGTACAAGCCGAGTCGGATAACGAAAACCAGTTTGACAAATGGCTACTGTCGCTTCACGCCTCGCTGCGTAATGCTGTTCAGCTTAGAATAGAAGGTGAGCGCATTGGTCTACCCGCGCCTGTCGTGACGCCCTACTTAGTCGG
>NZ_LWFE01001706.1:0-669 GCF_001635675.1 Oleiphilus sp. HI0061
TGTGAGTCGACATGAACATTATGTCATATTATTACGCTGCGGGTCTTTTTAAATCAGGATTAAAGGGCAATAAAATATATAGGGATTGATTTATCACATACAAAAAAATTAAGCCTTTTCGCTTTAGAGAAAGTATCTTTCGCGCTTGGCACGATTCAATACTATAGTGATAGTAAGTCCTTTTATGAGATTCTTATGGATATAAGTGTATATGTTGGAGCGTTGGTTGCTCTATTTGTGATCATCGATCCGATTGGAATGGCTTTAATTTTCCATTCTTTGCTTGAAAGTGGTTCAGGTCGAAAGTTGATCGCTTTCAAGGCCTGTCTTATTTCCACGATGCTACTAGTATTGTTTGGCAATTTTGGTGAACTCCTTTTAAGTAAGCTTGCGATTAGTATTCATGCATTCAAGATATCCGGTGGCGTGCTTTTGTTTTATACGGCGTTTCGTATGGTTACCAGTAGTTTGTCTTTCGCTGGCAGCGGGAATGGCAGAGATATATCGGTTTTCCCATTGTCCATACCGCTACTTGCGGGGCCTGGCTCTTTAACAGTAAGTATTTTGTTGTTTTCTTCGACTAGTTCGGCTTTGGGCCAGCTTTCTGTGATGTTTGCCATTGTATCTATCAGCACGCTAACCTGTATTCTGATGATTTTTTCGGGCAAT
>NZ_LWFE01001707.1:0-594 GCF_001635675.1 Oleiphilus sp. HI0061
CTTTTATTGCCGCTCGCTATCAGATAATGGTGATGTGTATGCTATTTGCCGCTGCAGGGATCTCTTCAGTCATTTTTATGACCTTGAGCCGATCATTATTAGATAAGAAATTGGAGTCAGAGTAAAAACAGCCATTTTTACTCTGACCCCAAATATGGGGAGCTTACTGCATTAAAGGGGAGTCGGACACACTAAAGTCGAAACCTTCAATGTCGGCATCCATAATTAATGAATGAATATACTGGGCAATCGCTTTACGTCTAACCTTTTCATTCAGGTAATCAGAAATTCGTTCTTTAACCATCTCATAAGGTAAAGCTTTACCTTCTTCTTTGTGGTTAATGAAAACAACATGCACACCATAACGGCTTTCGATTGGCGCACTGGCTAAACCTTCAGGACAATTGAATAACTGACGTTCGAATTCTGGCACAGTTTGGCCTTTACCAAGCTGCCCAAGGTGACCACCCGTCTCTTTTGAAGGGCATTTGGAATGCATCTTGGCCAGCTCTTCAAACTGCCCAATATTTTCTTGTAAGCGTTTAATCAGTTGCTCTGCCAGTTCCGTTGCTTCGGAACGAGCATTGGCATCAT
>NZ_LWFE01001708.1:0-1004 GCF_001635675.1 Oleiphilus sp. HI0061
CGCTGAAACTCTCGACATCAAGCCTGCCATACTGTTTAACAAAAGCGACTTGATTAATGATAATAACCGCGCTCAGATAGAAAAACTCTGCCAAAGCTATGAAGCACTTGGCTATGAAGTACTCAAGACCTCAGCCAATGAAGTCGAGCATTGTGAGTCCACCTTATTCGACTGGCTAAAAAACTACACCAGCGTCTTCGTTGGCCAATCCGGTGTCGGCAAGTCTTCACTGATTCGTAGTATTCTGGGTGATCAGAGCATTAAAGTCGGCGCGCTTTCGGAAGTATCCCGTAAAGGTACTCACACCACGACGACAGCCAAGCTTTTTCATATTCCGGGTGGCGGTAGAATTGTTGACTCACCGGGCATACGAGAATTCGGCTTATGGCATATCAATGAGCAAGAACTGTTGGAAGGTTTTATCGAACTCAGGCCGCATATTGGCTACTGCCGTTTTCGTGACTGCAAACATAATAATGAGCCCAAGTGCGCGATCCTTGACGCCTACGACAAAGGTGAGATTAGTGAAGAGCGCATGAATAGTTACCGCAGAATTAGAGAAACACTCGGCGACAAAGAAACCTACCAATAATACTCAGCCATTAATTGCCTGCATTATTAAAAATCCAATCTATACTCTAGTCATAGTGAGCTATTTTCAATAAATTGCTCGCAACTCCTAACTATCAATCTATTACATTAGCTTTATGACTGACTCAAAAATGCCCGATAGCGCTGAAGGCTGGGCAAACTTTCTGGTGACAAAGTCACTTCCCTCGCCATTTAAAGTGGGTCAAAAAGTCATTCGTATGCTAGAAAAAAAGGTTATTCCATACTCTCATCTGGCTGCTCACGTTAATAAAGACCCAATCTTGGCTTTTTACGTCATGTCACACGCCAATGATAGCCAGCTAGAAGATACACCGAGCAGTAAGACACTGGCACACGCCATTAGTATGATTGGCATTGAGCGCCTAACAGAGCTGATAAACGAGCAACCCTTT
>NZ_LWFE01001709.1:0-735 GCF_001635675.1 Oleiphilus sp. HI0061
GGCAGATACTTGGTATTAACCCTGGTTTGAATAATGGACTCTACGGATTCTTCACTGCGCATCCATAAATATGTCTTAATCCCGGCTTCGGCAGCAATATTAGCAATCGCAGTTCCAAAACTTCCACCACCCAGAACAGCGATAGCCGATTTGCTATGTGACATGATTTAAGATCTCTTGTTTAGTTGATTAGACTTGTTTGCCAGCTCTTTTTGCTGCAAGACAATAATAGAAGGTCACAAGAGAAACCTGAAGCAGGAAAGCCAAAATACTTTGCTTCCTGACATAATATTAATAACTAAGCTTTATTCACCTTAGCCCGCAACAAAGGCCTGTTCCTCTACATCGCCTTCAAGTGTCGCCACTAAGTCTTTGAACTGTTCACGGTTGTGCTCGTTCAGGTTCATCAAAACCTTGTGAGCATTGAGAACATTGGTTCTTAATTCTTCTTCGGTAATATCTTGGGGTGCCAGCTCAGTCAGTCGTTGGCTCGAGTCTGCCGGTTCAGTTAGAATAAGATAGACACTTTCGAAGCCCATTGTCGTTATGACACGAGTAATGTCAGGGTTAGTCGATACAATGGAAGGCAAGAAGTGGCTTTTTTGCTTCGCCTGAATAGCCAAGCGAGCAAGCAAACCTAAAGTGGTACTGTCAATTAAAGTCGTCTCACTCAAATCAACAACGATTGATGCAAATTCAGGGTCAGACGTCATTGCTTCAATAGCAGAGTCAATC
>NZ_LWFE01001710.1:0-11964 GCF_001635675.1 Oleiphilus sp. HI0061
CATTAGTGTTATTACGGGTGAGGCATCGGCAGACCCTATCCATGAGCAAGTACTACTCGATCTGCGTCTTCCACGCCTGATACTTGCTTTCTTTGCGGGGGCTGGTTTGTCTTTAGCCGGTGCAGTTCTGCAAACGGTTACTCGAAATCCGCTGGCTGACCCTTATTTGTTTGGTATTTCCTCAGGCGCCTCATTTGGCGCTGTGCTGGTCATTGCCGCAGGTGGAGCTAGTTCAATGCTAAGTGATGCTGGTCTGTATGATCTCGGTATCACTGCTGGAGCGTTTATTGGCAGTGCTGTGTCGGTTATTCTGGTTATCTCTCTTTCGGGTATGGGGGCGCAAATTGAACGAATGTTATTAGCCGGCGTTGCGGTTTCTTTTATGTTCAGCGCGGCAACGAGCTTGGTTTTATATATGGCTGATGCTCAAGCCGTTGCATCGCTTATTTTTTGGACTATGGGTAGTTTTAGTAAAGCTCACTGGGGAGCATTATGGATGCCGTCTTTAGTTATTCTTATTTGTATCGCAATATTTTTTGCCAATCACCGGCGTTTGCGTGTCATGCTTGCGGGGGATGAAAGTGCGACCGCATTAGGAGTGGATGTAAAGCGTTTGCGAATTTCTATGTTATTGCTTAGTTCTTTGTTAACGGCAACGTTGGTTGCAAATTGTGGTGGCATAGGCTTTGTTGGTTTAATGGTGCCCCATATTGTTAGAAGGTTGCTAGAGCGCCGGAGTAAGCACGTTTTAACGGCGTGTGTATTATTGGGTGGTTGTTTCATGGTATGGGTTGATGTGCTTGCACGTACCTTGATCGATAATAATGAGCTACCCGTTGGTGTCATTACAGCAGCAATTGGTAGTGCCTTCTTTCTTCTGGTTCTTCGTCGTCGAGGATGGTAAATCGTGCTTATGTTCAGAGTACTTAATCTATTGCTTTTGCTAGTCTTGGCTTTTCAAGCTTCCTTGTCTCATAGTGACGAAACTTCCCACGCACCCTTTGTTGCAAAGCGAATCGTAGCGCTTTCTCCACACTCAGTTGAGTTATTATTTTCTCTAGGTGCTGGAAGTAGAATCGTAGCAACGACAAGCTATGCTGATTTTCCTGATGAAGCTAAGAGAATACCTCAGGTCGGTGGTTACAATGGGATTCAACTTGAGAGTGTGCTCGCCTTAAAACCGGACTTGATTGTTGCTTGGGAAGGAGGCAATCCTGCCGGTGATATTGATCGCCTAGAACGCTTGGGCTTAAAGGTCTATCGTAGTGAAACCAAGCGTATGGCAGATATTGAAACGGAAATCATAGAGCTGGGGGCCTTGACTGGGCTGAATGCGAAAGCCGCGGAGCTCGTTGCAACGTTTAAGCAAGACTGGCAGGGCATACAGAAAGAGAATCATCATAAAGCGCCAATAAGCTTCTTTTACCAGTTGTGGAATGAGCCCTTAAGAACGATAGGTGCGGGCAGCTGGATCAATGAAATTTTAACGAGTTGTGGTGGAGTAAATATATTTGATGATACTTCGCTAGATTATCCGCAAGTGAGTCTAGAGGTTATTCTCAAGGCGAAACCTAAAGTGATCATTGTTCCTTCGCATCATGGTGCAGAATTGGGCGATGCACAACAATGGGCTACCTGGCGCGAGATTCCAGCAGTAAGAAATCAGCATATATTTTCCGTGAATGGTGACGTAATGCATCGTTTTTCACTTCGCGTGATTGATGGAATGAAGTCCGTTTGCAGTGCTTTAGATCAAGTCAGAGCCCGCTCATAAAATAAATAATCTAACCTACCTTCCTGAAGGAGTACGACCTTGGAAAAGCAAGATAAAAATGCTTCACATAAAAAGAAGATGCAAAAACAAAAGGCCAATGTAGACGCTAATATCGAGGCAGCCAATATTGAACGTGGTGTCTTAATAGTGCTTACAGGAAATGGCAAGGGAAAGAGCAGTTCTGCTTTTGGCATGGTTTTGCGGGCCTTGGGCTATGACCATAAGGTTGGAGTAGTACAGTTTATCAAGGGGGCACAGCTTTCAGGTGAAGAGCTTTACTTAAAAAACAAATTGCCAGATGTAGACTTCTATCAAATGGGGACTGGCTTTACCTGGAACACGCAAGATCGAGAAGCAGATATCGAAGCGGCCGAAAAAACCTGGAAGGTAGCGGAGAAAATGCTTGCAGATGACAGCTACAACTTGGTCGTGCTGGATGAGCTGACCTATATGATTGCCTATAAATACCTTGAAGAAGAACGAATTCTTTCTGCTTTGCGAGATAGGCCTTTTGAGCAAAGCGTGATTGTTACCGGACGAGGTGGTGGCTCTGCGTTGCAGGAGTTAGCTGATACGGTATCAGAGATTAAAGAGATCAAGCACGCCTATAAGGCGGGCGTTAAGGCTCGTGAAGGGGTTGATTATTAGGCGCTGAGCAAAAGTAAATGAGTACTGTTTTATCTTTTGATTAGCAATACTGTGTCGTAAGAGATGACCTCTAGCTGGCAGTCGAACAATGCAGCAATATATTGAAAGGTTTTAACGGAATAGAAGCTGATGTGAGTTGGGTCTTTCGTATACTGCCAATTCACGATGCCTTGCTTTGGGGGTTGTTTTGTCATAATGCCCAAGACTCCTTTCTTTTTCAGCATCTTAAACAAGAGCTCAAATACCTCTTTTGGCTTGCTCAGATGTTCGACAACCTCTGTACTGGTAATAAAGTCGTAGCGGCCACTTAAAGGGCTTTTGTCTGGCATGTAGAAAGGATCGTACTCTTCTACGTTAAAGCCCTTTTCACGCATCATGATTGATAAAGTTGGTCCGGGTCCGCAGCCGAAATCAAGCCCATTGGCAAAGGGTTCTAGTTGAGATATCAGCGGCATAGATAACTTCTCTAGAAAGCGCCGATATCCTTTGTCTTCGGGGTTGTTTTCATGCAAATCATAGATTGATTTTTCATACCCGGGCGAGATGTGAAACTGCTTAGGAACAAATATCAGGTCACAGTGCGCACAGTTAAGGTATTCTCTGTCTACTTTGCTGTGTGAATCTCGGTGAATAGCCCTTGTTTCTTTTGACAAGCATAAAGGGCATTCATGAGTAGTTGGGGGTGGGGTATCAGGCCTGGCCAATGCGATGGGTGGATCCGTAACTTTGCTCTTTACCTTGTTGGCCATAAAGATTTTGCGTTTTGTTTTGGCCGCGGATGATTGTCATCAACTTATTCGTGCGCTGTAAGGAGCGACTAATAATGCTTCCGTTGACCTGGTTAGTATCTTTGCATTGTTGCATTTTCTCGCGGGAAGTTTGCCATAAGTTAACTAAATCATCATCATTTAGTGTTTGTAGCTTTTCCTCAACGTGTCCAGGTTTAATGCCAAGCCCAGACTCGGCTATTAACCTGGCCTTAATTTTTCCGCGAGACTCTAATTGTTGGACAGTTTGAGTTTTGTGTTTGGATAATAGAGAAATTTGATCGGTGTTGCGCGTTGTTAGGGTTTGCTTTTCTTGGTCCAAGAGCTTCTTTAAGGTATCTAGATCGACAATATCTTGACGGAGTAAGTTCTTAAGCTGCTCGGTAAACTCTGACATAGTAGACCTCATTGGAGTAATTAATGATAATTACCCCAAATCAAGCATTTTTCGAGCCAAGTTATCAGAGTCTGGCTGATATTCACCACGTTCTATACGAGCTTTTACCTCATCGACGCGGCTTTGGTTTACTTCAGGCAGTGATTTAATCTCTGCTTCAATGCGAGCAAGATTTTGTGCCGAGGAGCTAAAGCTAACGCTGTCTTTAGCATTTTCGCTTGAAGGGGGCTGCCCTTGAGCGGGGTTACTAATGCTCTCAACAGACTTTCCAGCCTGATTTCGTTTGGGGCCATCTGTGCGATTAGAGCCAATGCCATTTATATCAATATTCATGGTGATGCATCCTTAAATCTTTCTATGCCTAATATATCGGCATGCGATCTTAATACTTTAGCTAAATCTTACAGTAAATTATGTTTTTTTCTAAAGTGTTATTATTACAAGGCCGGGCTCACTTACGCGAGCCTTTACAACACGCTTCGACTGCAGGTTTTGTACGGGTATTTGCTGCCCCAACGCCCCGTCAGTCATAGCGGTGCCGTTCATTCTAACCGAAATTGCACTATTGCTGGCAACGATTACAACATTATCGCCGCGCTTAACCAGCTTTGGCGGTGTTAAATGGCCAGGTTGAATTGTTGATCCGGGCCTAATTGAGCGCCGAGCTACCATACCTTCGACGTCAGATAGCTGTTGATAATGTGAATAGTGTGTTCGGTTAATAACTATTTCTTCTAGGTTGATGTCATTTATAGAGATCACTTGGCCACGCCGGATACCCCCCGTTGCGACAACTGTATGAGCGTAAAGGTCGAATTCTGAGCCAATATAGAGTTTCCAAGGTTTAAGACCTTCGCAGCGAATCTCGATTGTTATTCGGTTTTGTGTGAGAGGAGGGCGATTCAGCTTAAGTTGTGGCTGCTCGCTACATGTTTTGTTTTTGTGGTATGGATCAATATTGCCGACCCTGTATTCTGAGCGGTAACCTTTGTCCGCATAATCAGCGGCTAACTGCTCAAGGTATGCCGAGACTAGCGTTTTAAGGTCGAAGTTATTGTCTGAGGTTTCATTCTTTGCTAATTCTTCAGGCGTAGCGTGACTATGCTTATTCTCCAAAGTTACGGTCTCGCTCCCGATAACTAGTGTGCTCAGAAAAAGAAGCGGTAACCAGAATATTTGCCTACTAATTTTCATTTTATGTCCTATGCTATTGTTAGCTGTGCAAAAAATTAAAAAGCACGTGTAATAACAAGTACTTTATTGCGTAAACTGAGTGTTGCGTCAAAAGTACAAATCGTTGCTCAGGGTTTTACCTATTTGCTTAAGTATCAAGCATTCTGCTAAATACTTAAGCAAGTAACATACCGCTCTGAACATCGTTAGGGGAGCTATATATATGGCCGGTATTCTGGACAGTGTTAACCAACGAACTCAGCTCGTTGGGCAGAATCGACTGGAATTATTGTTGTTTAAGCTTCAGGGTCAGCAGATATACGGAATTAACGTTTTTAAGGTTAAAGAAGTATTGCAGTGCCCTAAGTTAACTATGATGCCACAACGACATCCTGTTGTTCGCGGTGTCGCGCATATTCGTGGTGGAACTATCCCTATTATGGATATGGGGATGGCAACAGGACAGATGCCGATTGCGGAAGAGACAATTCCCAATAGCTTTGTCATTATTACTGAATACAACAGAAAGACTCAAGGCTTCCTGGTTGGTGATGTTGAACGTATCGTTAACCTTAATTGGGAAGAGATTCATCCGCCGCCAAAGGGTGCCGGACGCGAAAATTACCTGACTGCCGTCACTCGTATCGATAATAAGCTTGTAGAAATTATCGATGTAGAGAAGATTCTTTCTGAAGTGGCGCCTGTAGAAGAAACCGTTAACGAAGAGTTCGTAGAACAGGTGTGTGAACGTAATAGTGAATCGCCGCCTACCGTTCTGGTCGCTGATGACTCGGTGGTTGCGCGTAAGCAAATACAAAACTGCCTACAAGCTATCGGCATTACAGTAATTACCAAGAATGATGGTAAACAGGCCTACGATTATCTAAGGGAACTTGTGGCGGACGGGTCACACCTTAATGATCATATTGATTTGATGATTTCAGACGTAGAGATGCCAGAGATGGATGGCTACACCTTGACGACCTTATGTAAGGATGATCATCGTTTAGCACCACTTTATATTATGCTGCACACTTCATTGAGTGGTGTGTTTAACCAGGCAATGGTAGAAAAAGTTGGTGCCGATGACTTTATGGCCAAGTTTAGTCCGGATGAACTTGCGGAAAAAGTGATGGATATCATTGATCGTATCAAGACGAAAGCTTAGATGTACAGCGCAACATGCTCGTTAAAGGGTGGCTATGCAATTAGATAGTTCAGCTCAGGAGTATCACTTATTCCGCACCTTTCTAGAGGAAGCGTGCGGGATATTGTTGGGTGAAAATAAGGCTTATCTAGTGAGTAGTCGCCTCAAGCCTGTGATGGCAAAGCATCAGATTGCAAGCCTAAGTGAGCTCGTGTCCAAGCTTAAGAGTATTTCACATCGCAATCTCAGAGAAGAAGTGATTGATGCGATGACTACAAATGAAACTTTATGGTTTCGAGACTCTCATCCTTTTACTGTTCTAAAAGAAAAAATCTTCGTTGAAGCAGATAAGCAGAATACTATTGCACCCTTGAAAATATGGTCAGCAGCATGCTCAACAGGTCAAGAGCCTTATTCGATCTCTATCATTGCGAAAGAGTTTCAAGAGTCTAAGCCCGGTAGATTGAAGGGGGGGGTAAAGGTTGTCGCGACAGATATCTCACCGACAGTGCTTGCTAACGCGAAGTCTGGTATCTATGAGATGTTGGCGCTTGGGCGCGGAATGTCTGAGCAACGCTTGAAGAAGTGTTTTAGTTCGCTTGAAGATGGTCGTTGGCAGATTAAACCTGAGTACAAAACTAGCATTGATTTTCAGTTGTTAAACTTGATGGAAGGTTACGGTCGAGTTGGAACTAATCTCGATGTGGTTTTTTGTAGAAATGTCTTGATCTATTTCTCACCTGAATTAAAACGAAAGATTCTGGTCAAAATACATAGTGTTTTGAAGAAGGGAGGGTATTTGATCTTAGGTGCTTCTGAGTCACTTAATGGTTTATCGGAGTACTTTGAAATGATTCAGTGCCGCCCAGGAATTATCTATCGAGCGATTTAATTAACCTGGTTTATTCGCAAGTCCCCGCATAAGAGTCTCTATATTTACTCAAGATAGCCTGGTACTCACCATTACCCTGAATGCCCTCCAAGCCCTTATTGAACTTTTGGATTAATGTCCTATCCATCGATCGAATTACTCGAGAAGTGGGGGGAGCAATATTGTCGAAGCTAAATTCCAGGGATTGATATTTCCTGCTGTTTTTGTGTTTGCTGGAAAAAATATTTCGATCCGAAATAGCAATGTCAATGCGCTTCATTGCGAGCATGTCGAGTTGTTTTAATTGATCAACATCCTCAGTGTACTTCTTGTTATTCTGAGTCATAAGCTGAAAGTCTTGGCCCAAGGTAGTGCTCGCACTTTTGAAAGCCCAAATATGCTTGTCATAGTAATCATATATAGTTTTAAGTTGTAGGTTCTGGCTAGCGAGTGAGATGGCACAGTCCACATAGTCAAGTGTTTTGTGGCTCGTGGAAATACCCGGCAAATTGGAAGAATAGATCGTATTTGATTGATTTGAAACAATTGCGTCGATGCTGCCACTTTTAACTAACTCTATTGCGCGTAGGTAATGGACATTCTCAATACTAATTGATTCGTAGCCTGCTTGGGTAAGTGCGCTATAGATAATGTCACGTTCAATACCGCTTTTTTTATCCTGGCTTAAGTATGGGGGCATTGAAAAAGTAAAGGCCAAAGAAATAGCTACTTGATCTTGTTTGTTAGCGAGGGCGGTCGTGGTGCTGAGTAACAGATAAAGTAACGTGGCTTTCGAAATAAATGCTCGCATTATCGTGTATCCGTATCCGGAGAAATCATAGGAAAATTATAGTTTGAATTTGCTGGATGTCCAACTTAGGCATTTTTTTGCCAACCTCGTTTTGGCTTCTCGAGTTAAAAAATCTAGCCAATTTTTCTTGATTTGAAGAGCAAAAAATAGTTTATTTGAACTGTAGCTTTTACCCGCAGGGCGCGGGCAAAATTTATGGTTAGTAAGTTGAAGCTGGGAACGTGTTTTTTCACTACAGAAACTGTTTTTACAAGGAGCAATAAGCAGAATGGACGCAATTGTAGGCACACCGCAACCTCCCTATTACTCTGTCATTTTTACCTCAGTACTTAGTAGCGATGATAAGGAATACTCTAACACATCTCTTCGTATGGAAGCGCTTGCCAGTGAGCAAGACGGGTTTTTGGGCTTAGAGTCAGCACGTGACTCACTAGGTGTGACGGTTTCCTATTGGCGTGATCTGGAATCGATTAAAGCGTGGAAAGATAATCTAGAACATACTGCAGCACAGTCTTTAGGAAAGGAGCGCTGGTATAGAGACTATAAAGTCAGGGTTTCACGTGTGGAACGCGATTACGGTTTATTGTAAAGCGCCTATTATCAATAGAGAAGATTGCCTTCTCTATTGATTTTATAGTCATTGTGCTAGTCGCTTTTCAGGGCCGCTAAGTTGCTATATAAGTTTAATGCCTCTGGGTTTGCCAATGCTTCTATATTTGTAAGCTCTTTGCCGTGCACGACATTTCTAACGGCTAGCTCGACAATTTTTCCACTCAATGTTCTGGGAATGTCCGTGACTTGAAGAATCTTATTGGGCACATGCCTTGGTGTAGTATTCTCGCGGATACTTCGTTTTATCTTATCGATAAGCTGCGTGTCTAGTGTTAAACCTTCTTGTAAACGAACAAAGAGAATGACACGAACATCATCTTGCCATTCTTGGCCGATAGCAATTGACTCAAACACTTCCTCAACCTTTTCAACCTGACGATAAATCTCAGCAGTACCTATTCGAACACCGCCAGGGTTAAGGATTGCATCAGAGCGGCCGTGAATGATTACGCCGGTTTGGGTTGGTGTTCCATTATCTGCTTCGTGGACAATAAGCTCTCCGTAGTCCCCATGAGCCCATGTGTTGTCAAAGCGTTTAAAGTAAGCGCTTTGGTATTTTTCGTTATTTTTGTCATTCCAGAAACCGGTTGGCATGGAAGGGAAGGCTTGCTTACAAACAAGCTCTCCTTTTCCTTGTGTAAGGCTAGTTCCATCATCATCTAAAAATTGTACGTCCATCCCTAAGCCAATGCATTGAAGCTCACCTTTGTATACTGGAAGATTCGGGTTTCCTAGCGCAAAACAAGAGATGATATCTGTGCCCCCGGAAATACTAGAGACGCATACGTCCGTCTTAATGTCGCGGTAAATATATTCAAAACTTTCGTGGCTCAAGGGGGAGCCGGTTGATAAGAATGCTTCGACGCTATCAAGTTGGTGGCTATGCTTCGGCGACAGACCAAACTTCTCACAGGCAGCGTAATACTTGGCACTAGCCCCAAAAATATCGATACCTTCTTCGTCTGCAATATCAAGCAGGCTGGTTTGTTCTGGGTGGAATGGTGAGCCGTCATACAACACTAGCGTAGCACCTAAGGCTAGACCAGAAACGAGCCAGTTCCACATCATCCAGCCACAGGTTGTGTAGTAGAAAAGCTTGGTATTTGGCTTGACGTTGGTATGCAGTGCAAGCTCTTTGAGGTGCTGAATCAAGGTACCACCAGCGCTATGTACAATGCATTTGGGTTTGCCTGTTGTTCCTGATGAATAGAGGATGTACAGCGGTGCCGAAAAGGGCATTTGCGTGAATGACAATGCGCTGTTGTCCTCTACCTTCATTACATCCGCCCAGGTATGAAATGAATCACCAAGGGCTTCTTTGTCGCTATCTTTTGGCTTGAGATAAGGAATCAGTATGCAGGCTTCTAATTCGCTTAGACCTTTCTGGACGGCTTTAACACGTTCAAGGCTGCTGATAGTTTTATTTCCATAGTAATAACCGTCTGTAGCAAAAAGGACTTTAGGACGAGTTTGTTCGAAGCGATCGAGCACGCCTGTTACGCCAAAATCGGGTGAACAGGATGTCCAGATTGCACCGAGGCTACTTGTAGCAAGCATGGCAATCACCGCATAGCAACTATTTGGTAGGAAGCCGGCTACCACATCGCCTTTTGCTACGCCCACTTGCTTAAGATATGTGGCACACTTATTAACCTGCTGGAGTAGTTCCTGGTAACTAAGCTCTGTTCTAAGGCCATGCTCGCCACGTTCAACAATCGCTATCGATGCAGGGCTGCTTTCAGCTTGGCGCAACAGATTCTCGGCAAAGTTCAAGGTCGCATTTGGAAACCATTGCGCACCCGGCATCTTGTCTTCATTAAGCAAGGTGAGTTCGCCTTTATGACCTTTGACATCAAAGAAATCCCACAGCTGTGACCAGAATGCCTGCTTATCAGAGACAGACCAACGATAGAGTTGATCGTAGCTTTCAAATGAATGTTCGCTTTGCTGATTTAGATAAGACATGAATCGAGTCAGTTCTGTCTGCGATATGCGGTCTATGCTAGGTTGCCAAAGGCATTCGTTATTTTGCTGATTCATGTCGTGCTGTTCCGAGTCTGGTTATTTTAATGCGAGCGCTACTTTTGATTGATTAGTTCGGCCAATTGCATTGCAAATTCTGTTTCCTGCTTCAATGAGCTTGTCTAGCTCAATACCTGTTTCCATGCCAGCCCCCTGGAGCATATAAACGGTGTCTTCTGTGCTGACATTTCCAGAGGCTCCGGTTGCATAGGGGCAACCACCTAAGCCAGCTACTGAGGTATCGAAAGTTCTGTAGCCTAACTCTAGGGCTGCGTATTGATTGGCAAGCGCTTGGCCGTAGGTATCGTGAAAATGGCAGGCTAGTTGATTGGTCGAGAAGTGTCTCAATAGTTGAGAGAGCAGCGTTTTTATTTGAACGGGCGTACCAATGCCAATTGTATCGCCGAGTGATACCTCGTAGCAGCCCATGCTCAGCAGGCGCTCACAGACTTTAGTAACATTTTCAGGCGAAGTGATGCCATCGTAAGGGCAGGCGATAATGCAAGAAACATAAGCTCGAACGCGCAAATTATCCTGCTTGGCCTGGGTAATAAGTGGCTCGAAACGAGCAATGCTTTCATCAATGCTGCAGTTGATGTTTTTCTGAGTAAAGCCTTCTGAAGCTGCAGTAAATATGGCAACCTCATCCACATTGACAGATTTGGCTGCTTCATAACCCTTGAGGTTTGGGGTGAGAGCTGAGTAACAGATATCATCTCTGCGACTTAGCTTTGTGAAAACCTCTGCACTACTGGCCATCTGGGGAACCCACTTGGGTGAAACAAAGCTACCGGCCTCTATTTGCTTCAGTCCAGCCTTGCCAAGCTGTTCGATTAAGGCGAGTTTATCTTCCAAGCTTACGATTCCAGCTTCGTTTTGTAGCCCGTCACGCGGACCCACTTCAACAATTCTTACTTGATCACTCATGCTTGTGTTTACTCCTTATTGCTCTTAATCCAAGGAGCTGGCTGCTTATCGAAAAATGCCTTCAATCCATTTTGACCTTCTTCCGATACGCGTAAGTCAGCAATAAGCTGGCTGGTGCGTTCACTTAAGTCTTCAGGAGCTTGCACTATGTCAGCCACTAGCTGCTTGGCTGCAATACTGGCTTGCGGGCCAGTTGTTAAAATTTGTTCAACAATAGCCTGTACTTGCTCATCTAATTGTTCAGTTGCTACAACTTCATGGACAAGTTGATAACCCTTTGCTGCTTGAGCCTTAAATACTTCAGCAGTTAAGAATAGTCTTTTTGCGATGCGAGGGCCGATGGCTTCAACAACAAAAGGCCCGATGGTGGCAGGTGCTAAACCGAGTTTCGTTTCGCTTAAACAGAAACGTGATTTCTCATCGGCGATGGCAATGTCGCTGCACGCGATAAGCCCGATTGCTCCACCGTAGGCGGCTCCTTGTACGCGTGCTATTGTGGGAATCCTAAGATCGTTTAACTCTTGCATAAGCGCAGCAAGTTGGCGTGCATCGTGAAGGTTGTCTTCATGACTTAGCGTTGCCATACGTTTCATCCAGGCTAAGTCAGCCCCGGCGCAGAAATGTTTGCCATCAGCTTTGAGTACCATAACGCGCGCATCTGAGTCGTTGACTGTTTTTATATGTGCGCGTAGTTCGGTAATTACCTGGTCATCGAAAGCGTTGTGCTTTTCAGGGCGCGATAAGCAAAGGGTGGCGATTTGCTTATCAAATTGAAGAGTACTTGCTGGCTGCATGGTTAATATCCTGATTCATTG
>NZ_LWFE01001711.1:0-657 GCF_001635675.1 Oleiphilus sp. HI0061
TTAACTCGCACCCCGTTTCATTAACAGTATCCGAAGGAAGCTCCGCTTCATTTAGCGTCAACGCTGGCGGTGGAGGCTTTCTGACTTACCAATGGCGACACAATGGCACGGATATTAGCGGCGCATATAGCAATACCTTAAGCCTAAACTCAGTCGAGTTAAGTGATGCAGGGAGCTATGATGTGACAGTTAGTAACACGCAAGGCTCCGCTACATCTTTCAGTGCAAACCTAAGCGTATTATCTATAAGTGTACCGGTAAGCATAACCCAGCAGCCCTATTCACAAGAGATCAACGCGGGTGAAAGTGTAGACTTAACAGTTCGCACTAGCGGAGACGGCCCATTCTCATATCAGTGGCTATTCAATGGCGAAGAGTTAGTTGGCGCTAATTCGCAGGACTTGAGCATCAGCAATGCGGGTATCGAAGATACCGGCTTATATTCTGTAGTCGTCAGTAATGCCAGCAGTGAAGCTTACTCACAAGAAGCCTTGGTCTCGGTTAACTCTCTACCTTCTTCACTCGAGCTAAGCTGGTCTGCGCCAAGCACACGTGAAGACGGCAGCGCACTGGAAAGTAGTGAAATTTCAGCATATGTTATCGAATATGCTTATAACAACACCGAGCTAAACCAAAGCATTCGTATTAACAGCACAG
>NZ_LWFE01001712.1:0-582 GCF_001635675.1 Oleiphilus sp. HI0061
GCCTATTTCTGCGTAACCAAAGTATTCATACAAAGCAATCGATACCACGAAAATGACTGCTATCGATGCAATCGACCCGGTTTTTATCGTCATAATAACCTCTTAAAAAAGTGGGGCCCATAGGACCCCAAAACGGCATTTCCAGTATAAGGTTGCCTGATTGCCCAAATTGGAAAGCACATAATTCTCTAGGAATCGTTTATAGGCCAGCCTTCTTAAGGCGGTTAGCATGTTTCTTAAATAAGGTCTTTGGATCAGTCTCGAACAATGATGTTAATCCTAAGACATGATTATTGGCATCAATGTGGTTCATGAAGTAATCATCACGAATAACCTGGCCAAAGTGAGATGCACAACGCCCGGTAATACCGTCGTTATCTTCACCTGAATCAAACGCTAAACCTGTGATGGCAAACAAGGTATCTGAAATATCCCCAACAGCAGTCAGATGACCTGTGCCGCTCCATGAATAGAGCTTGATATCTTCGCCATTGATCGTCACTTGCGAAGGCCCATTACCACACTCAGTTGTCGGTAAGCCATGCGTGTAAGTTGCATTGTATTGCGCTGCACCTTGAGCAT
>NZ_LWFE01001713.1:0-1099 GCF_001635675.1 Oleiphilus sp. HI0061
TTCATATGGCTCTTGATCGTATGCTCGGTCAAATGCAGGCGCTGGCAGATTTTCTTGTTTGGTAAGCCTTCACACACTAACTGTAAAACTTCCTTTTGCCGAGGTGTTAACTCTGGTAATTCAGCAACTTGTTGTGACTGATAAAAGTCTGGCAGGCAATTCTCGCCTTCCATGACTTTTTTTATCTGATTAAGGATCACTTCACTGCTGCTGGCTTTACTAATAAAACCACTAGCCCCAGCCTTAAGGGCTCGCTGAACATCCCTGAGTTCCTCGGAAGCTGACAAAATAATTGCCGGGATGAATATTTTCTGCTCAGACAGGTATCGAAGAATAGACAGCCCCCCCTCATCAGGTAAGCATAAGTCGAGCAATATCAGGTCATAACCCTGATTTTGTCCAAGGTGATTTTGAGCCTCTATCACGCCATGAGCACATTCGATCACAACCTCTTCGCTCAAACGCTTAAGCACAAATGAAAGCCCTTCCAGGTAGACTGGATGGTCCTCTATCACTAATAATTTCAGTTCACCACTCATCGGCGAAAAGCAAGAAGCTTGCATAACAGTATGATTACCAGGCTGATGTTATATTTGTTTTTTAGCATGCATATTATGCTGATATTAACACCTGCTTAGCAAGCCAATTATTGGCCATTTATTAACCAGTAAACATAAAAAACCGCGCTAGTTGCGCGGTTTTTTATTTTAAGCCATAACTTACAACTTATGGATTGTCGTTATGGATTATAGTGCTCGCAGCTCTTACGTAGGTAGAACCACCAGTTAAGAACGATACATACGGCGTAGAACGTTGCGAAGCCATATAGCGCGTACTCAGGAGTCGTCGCCTTGATTTGCTCACCCAATACTTTAGGCATAATGAATGCACCGTATGCTGCCACCGCTGCAGTCCAACCCAATACCGGACCTGCTTGCTCTTTATTGAATACCTGAGAGATGGTACGGAAAGTAGAACCGTTACCAATACCTGTTGCAGCAAACAAGACTAAGAACAATACAAAGAATGGTACGAAGAATTCTTCAGGTGTTGCTGACTGGTAAGCGGCTTTCATGAAGTAAGCCACACCAATTGCACA
>NZ_LWFE01001714.1:0-928 GCF_001635675.1 Oleiphilus sp. HI0061
GGTACAGCCTGGCATGTACATATCCATGATAATTATCTCAGGCTGGAAATCCGCCAAGGCTACCAGGATATCCATCGGCTCGGTAATGATGTGAGGAATCATGCCGGCTTTGTGCAATATATTCTCAATGTACTTTGCTTGTGCTTTAGAGTCATCGACTACCAGAATACGGTATGGGTCCTGAATGTTGGCGTGCGTATATTGCTCAAATTTTTCTATTAGCTGGCCAGGGTCGATGGCTCGATAAAAAAACTCTTCGCCGCCTGTGCGCGATGCTTTTAGCCGGGTCTGAATGTCGTCAGTGCTCTCGCTAACATAAATAACTGGAATAGTTGTCTCGTGAGACTCCTGGATTACTTGAACGGCATCGATGCCAGCAAGCTTATGCCCGCCAAAATCTACATCGGCTACGATGGTCTCTGGCTTATCCTGCTTAGCTGCGTGAACAAAATCATCAACATCACTGAAGTTGATTGAACGAAAACCAAAGAACTCCAGCTGATTAATAATGCGGTTAGCGTACTCGGTGTTGTTTAGCGCGAGGTAAATCGGAGTGCGTAAAAAAGTACGTGGATTCGAGTGCGAGGTGTCGCTTCGCCCCCCTCCGGTATCACTCTTTCGCAAAGTGCACTCATTCAGCTCCTGAATAAAGGACTCAATTTTTTGTTGGCTGTCTAACGAAAGCGGGGCTTCAGGGTTAACATTGCTCAGTAGCTGGTTAATTTTTCGTGCCGAAGTCTCCTGGCGAGACATCTCAAAGCGGGTTGCAAAACGCTCTAGTTTTTCACTCGCATCATTTAAATCTTGAGTGCGATCCAGGTCTTCCCAAGAGGAGAGTTTGCACTTTTGATAGACATCTAATACAACTCTGGCTTGCGTCGTAACTCGTTTTGCAAACAGTTGTTTAAGTTTCTCTCGTTGGTTGTCC
>NZ_LWFE01001715.1:0-1263 GCF_001635675.1 Oleiphilus sp. HI0061
AATAAATACAATCAATAAACCTTTAGATGATTTTNAATTAGTCATGTCTATCTCCCCTTAATCCGCTTTCTTCATATCAACGACCAAAACAGTGGCATAGAGCCAGGCCGAAATGAGCACAAGAAAATAAACAAAATCGCGCAAATCAATAACACCACGGGATATCGCATCGAAGTGAGTCAGGAAGCTTAGGTTAGCGAAGCCATCAACCAACCACAACGGCGCCCAAGACGAGAAAACATCCTGAACAATTGGAAACCCTGCTACCACCATTAGAAAGCACACCACCAAGGTTAGAATAAAGGCAATTATCTGGTTTTTCGTTGTTGCTGACAGGCATGAACCTATCGCCAAAAAACCACCAGACATTAGCCATGAACCAATATATCCAGCGAAAATCACGCCATTATCAGGCTCCCCAAGATAGTTAACGGTTATCCATAAAGGGAAGGTCAAAAGCAAAGCCAGACCGATAAAAAGCCACGCCGCAAGAAACTTGGCAACCACCAGCTCCAAAGTAGATAGAGGTAAAGTCATTAGCAACTCAATGGTGCCACTGCGACGTTCCTCAGACCATAAGCGCATCGCCACTGCAGGCACCAAAACAAGATATAGCCAGGGAATGAAGTTAAAGAAAGCCCCAAGGTCAGCCTGACCTTGCTCAAAGAAATGCCCCAAATAGAAAGTAAACACACCACTGAGCATTAGAAATATAACGATAAAGATATAAGCGACAGGCGTTGAGAAATAACTCGCCAACTCCCTTTTTAATACAATATTCATGACGTTCATGAGCGACCTCCCGTACGAGCAGCCTGCTCTGCTTCGATTGTTACCTTCCTAAAGACATCATCCAACTGCCCCGTCTCGACATGCAGTTCTTCTATCTGACAATTGGCGGCATGTAACACGGAGTTAATTGGTGCAAGAATCGCCTGCCCATTCACTGGGTAAGCCTTGATTGAACCTGTCGAGTCACTATCAACTGATTCAACCTGCGGTAAAGCTTGCAGCTGTCTGATAATGTCTTCATTATGTTCTGAAAGCCTGACTGTCACCGCGTTATGATGCTCTGACATGGCAGCTAGTTCTTCAGGCGTTCCATCAAAGACGATGGCTCCTTGAGCCAAAATCATGGCACGAGAACAAACCGCACTCACCTCTTCAAGTATATGCGTCGAGACAATAACAATCTTGTCTTCTGACAAATCGTGGATTAACTGTCGAACCTGATGTTTTTGGTTTGGGTCCAAGCCATCAGTC
>NZ_LWFE01001716.1:0-597 GCF_001635675.1 Oleiphilus sp. HI0061
CCAAGCTGGTGATTGGTGTTTGTATCGCCAATTAAAGTAATTACTGGGGCTGTTGAGTCATCTATGTTGACTGTACGGGTTACGGTTGGAGCAGGGTTGCCCGATGAATCTGAGACATCGTAAGTTATAAGGTAGCTGCCGATTAAGTTAGGGTCTACCGTGTCGCCACCGACAACAATGCTTCCGGAAAGGTCACCATCTACCGCATCCGTAGCTGTTGCTCCAGGGTCAGTGTAAGGCGAGCCTTGTGCGTGAGTGAGAGGGTTATCTCCGAGTAGGGTGATCATAGGGCTACCGGAATCGGCAACGATAACATCTCGGAAAATGCTTGTTGCAACGTTACCCGATGCATCGCTTACATCGTAAGAAAGAGTGTAGGTTCCCTCGACTGAAGTATTTACCGTACCTGTTACGACAATCGAACTTGATAAGTCTTCACCAGGAACATCAATTGCGGTAGCGCCTGGGTCATTAAATGGGGTGTTAATTTCTTGATTATATGGAGCAGCTCCTAACAAGGTAATGATTGGCGCGGTGCTGTCGACGACGTTAACTGTACGCGATACAACAATAGCTGAATTACCAGCAGTGTCAGAA
>NZ_LWFE01001717.1:0-1272 GCF_001635675.1 Oleiphilus sp. HI0061
CAATGGCAGAATATTCACCATTGGGCGACCACGAGAACCACGGCTGGCCTGCGGAATTTCGAACACTCTCAACCAGTAAACCTTACCTTTATTGGTAAAGCATAAAATCGTATCGTGGGAATTGGCCACGAGTAGTTTTTCGATAAAGTCTTCATCCTTCATCGACGTTGCAGACTTCCCTCGACCACCGCGACGCTGAGCCTGATAATCTTCAACAGGCTGAGTTTTTGCATAGCCTCCATGAGAAATAGTAACTACCAGGTCTTCTTCATTGATTAAATCTGCAACTGTCAAATCACGACGTGAAGAAATAATCTCACTACGGCGCTCATCTCCATACTCTTCAAGAACCGCTTCAAGCTCCTCACGAATAACCTGCATCAATTTAACCGGATCACTCAGAATCGCTAAAAACTCTCCGATTCGCTCTAGTATCTCACGATATTCGCCAATGAGTTNTTCCGTTTCCAAACCGGTCAAACGGTGCAAACGCATATTCAGAATTTCTTGAGCCTGAGTTGGCGATAAGTAATATTTACCATCACGCAAGCCATACTGTGGTTCTAAATCATCTGGGCGACAGGCATTCTCACCTGCACTAGCAAGCATCGCGGTCACATCACCAGGACTCCAAGCTTGAGCCAAGAGTTTTTCTTTCGCTTCCGCAGAACTTGGTGACTTCTTGATTAACTCAATAACCGGATCGATATTTGCCAAAGCAACCGTTAAACCTTCCAACACATGCCCACGCTCTCTCGCTTTACGGAGCAAGTAGACTGTTCTACGAGTAACGACTTCTCTTCGGTGCTTGACGAATATTTCTAGCGATTGCTTTAGATTGATCGTCTTTGGCTCACCATCAACCAAAGCAACCATATTAATACCAAATACGTTCTCAAGTTGAGTCTGGGCATAAAGGTTGTTCATGATCACTTCAGGCATTTCGCCACGTCGAAGTTCGATCACTATTCGCATACCTTCTTTATTAGACTCGTCACGAAGCTCGGTAATACCTTCGATCTTCTTGTCTTTAACAAGCTCGGCTATTTTCTCTATCAAACGGGCTTTATTAACCTGATATGGAATTTCTGTAACGACAATGCGCTCTTTTCCATTCTTATCGGTCTCGACCTCATAGCGCGCTCTTAAATAAATTTTCCCGCGGCCAGTCTGGTAAGCCTGGACTATCCCTGCACGACCATTAATAATCGCAGCGGTTGGAAAATCTGGACCTGGAATAATTTCCATCAACTCTTCACAGGTAATATCACT
>NZ_LWFE01001718.1:0-775 GCF_001635675.1 Oleiphilus sp. HI0061
TGGCCAGGCGATTCAGAACATGAATCTTATGTTTGGTTTTGATGAGATGATGGGCTTACAGCAAGTGGCATTGATGCCCTAACACCTAGGTGAGATTGTACTAGAATGGTAAAACGGAAAGCTGAAGATCGTCTGATTGTAGTTAAGCACAAGCCAGGTATTAAATTAAAACGGCGGGTGATTTTTGCAATTGGCATTTTGGTCATGGGCGTCCTAAGTTTTCTTTTGGGCGATTACCAAATAAAACAGGCACACGAAAAGGTCGTTCAAGAATTAGCAAAAGTTGCACAAGAGTATGCTGCTTTAAAAGAGGAAGAAGTCGCTTTACGGCAGCAAGTCGCAAACCTTGAAAGCGGTCGGACGATTGATGACCTGGCAAAGCAGGAAATTCAGGAGACGATCAGGGATTACAAGGCTCGCGTGTCGCAGTTAGAAAAGGACTTGTCATTTTATCAAAATATTATGGCGCCTTCAGATAACTCGCGAGGCTTACAAGTACAGAAAGCCGAGATTCAGCTAGGTGCAACGGATAGGCGTTTTGACTACAAAATTGTCTTAGCGCAAGTGGCTGATAACAAGAGCTACGTATCCGGGAATGTTGCGATTAACGTGATAGGTATGCAGGGCGAAGAAGAAACTGTTCTAGCCTTAAGAGATATATCAGAGCAGCAAACGGCTTTGGGTATCAAGTTTAAATTCAAGTATTTTCAGGATATAGCCGGAGATCTGCTGCTACCGAAAGGTTTTGTGCCGACAGGTATCCAAGTGGTTGCTC
>NZ_LWFE01001719.1:0-1216 GCF_001635675.1 Oleiphilus sp. HI0061
CAGACTCTTCGCATTGGCAGCCAATTGAAGTTGCAGCCATGTCTTATGGTTACGGTCTGAATGCTACCGCACTGCAACTTGCCCAAGCTTATATGATATTAGGGAATGGTGGTGTAAAGCACCCTTTGGGTCTTGTTTATCGTGAAGAGCATTACCCAGGAGAGCAGATTTTGAGCTCGGATGTTTCTGATTCCTTGAGAAAAGCTATGAAGGCTGTTGTTGCCAAGGGTGGAACAGGAACGCGAGCGCAATTGCCAATGTATGAAGTCGGAGGCAAAACGGGCACTGTTCACAGTGTAGGAAGCTCGGGTTATGAAGAGAGCCAGTACAAAGCGCTGTTTGCCGGCGTCGCGCCAATAGATAAACCCGAAGTCGCCATGGTGGTAGTGATCGATGGTCCGCAAGGTGCGGAATATTATGGTGGTGAGGTTGCGGCGCCAGTTTTTTCACGAGTTGTGAATGGCACGATGCGCTTGCTTGATGTCAGCCCCGATAAAGAAAGTTCAGCCTTGTCTTCTGGCAAATCAATTTTAGCGAGCAGAGGGTAGTATGCAAAATATCTATGCTCACTCATTGGTTGATTTGCTCCGAGGTATTTGTAATGTGCCTGCAGCGCTGGATACACGAGTTTCAGGTATTTCGATCGATAGTAGAAAAGTTCAAAAAGGTGATGTGTTCATTGCGATTGCTAGTGATGAAGCTCAGCTTGAGCTGTACGTTGCAGAAGCTATTGAACGCGGTGCAAACGCAGTACTACGCGATGGAAATACTAACTGCCGAATATATGAAGATAAAGCAGCGATAGAGATCTGCTTGCAGGGCCTTCGCCAGAGTATGGGAGAGATAGCGGCTCGCTTCTTCTTTAGGCCAAGTGAAGAAATTAAAGTAATCGGTGTCACCGGTACGAACGGCAAGACCTCAGTAGCAAACCACCTTGCCTCTTACATATCCCAAGGACCGCATAAGTGTGGCGTGATGGGAACCTTGGGTTATGGCTTGCTTGGTGAGGAGACGGAAGCTCTGGTTGCGACCGGTTACACGACACCCGATGTGATCGAGGTGCATCGGCATTTGGCTAATATGCGTGACGCGGGTGCAAAGTTTGTAGTGATGGAAGTATCTTCGCACGGCTTATGTCAGAACCGGGTAGATGGCGTCCAGTTTTATGGAGCAGTGTTCACCAATTTGACTCGTGATCACTTGGATTACCATGGTT
>NZ_LWFE01001720.1:0-701 GCF_001635675.1 Oleiphilus sp. HI0061
CCAAGAGATGATCCAGAGAGTTCTTGATCAATACGGGGCGCATTATAATGCGCCCCGAAAGAAGATGCTAGAGGAAAATGCTTATTCGTCCAGGAAGCTTCTTAGGTGATCTGAGCGGCTTGGATGGCGTAGTTTTCTTAGCGCTTTCGCTTCGATCTGACGGATACGCTCACGCGTTACGTCGAACTGCTTACCTACTTCTTCCAAAGTATGGTCTGTGTTCATTTCGATACCAAAACGCATACGTAGTACTTTTGCTTCTCTAGCAGTTAGTCCGGAAAGAACCGTACGTGTAGACTCTCTTAAGCCCTGGCCTGTAGCCGTATCAACGGGCGATTCTGCCTGGCCATCTTCGATAAAGTCACCCAAGTGTGAATCTTCGTCATCACCAATAGGCGTTTCCATTGAGATTGGTTCTTTAGCAATCTTAAGGACTTTACGTACCTTGTCTTCAGGCATATCCATGCGCTCACCTAACTCTTCAGGTGTTGGCTCGCGGCCCATTTCCTGAAGCATCTGGCGTGAGATGCGGTTCAATTTATTAATGGTTTCGATCATGTGTACCGGAATACGGATCGTACGTGCCTGGTCAGCAATAGAACGAGTAATTGCCTGACGAATCCACCATGTAGCGTAAGTCGAGAACTTGTAACCACGGCGATATTCGAACTTATCTACCGCTTTCATCAAGCCAATGTTAC
>NZ_LWFE01001721.1:0-7631 GCF_001635675.1 Oleiphilus sp. HI0061
ATTTCTACGTGTGTCGAAGCAGGGCCCAAGTTACGGGTAATACCGTAATCAGCAAGCTTTAAGCTCGTCTTACCGGTGAACCCAGCTCGATAACCACCCCAAGGATCTTTCCCTTCACCCACCTTTTCAACCGGGAAACTAATACTTTTACTTACCCCATGAAGCTCGAAATTCCCCGTTACTATCGCACTATCTTCATCAATCACCTTAAAGTTCGTACTTTTAAAGGTCGCAAGCGGAAACTTCTTAACATCTAGGAAGTCATCACTTTTTAAATGCTTATCACGTTCAGCATGATTGGAATCAATACTATCAGTTTGAATTGTCACATTAATTGAAGATTTTTCAGGTGCTGCAGCATCATAAGAAAAACTACCGTCAAACTCATTAAAGCGCCCTAAAAGCCAGCTATAACCCAAGTGCTTTATCTTAAAGGAAACAAATGCATGCGCGCCCTTTACATCGATCGCATAATCAGCGGCATTCGCAACACCTACTGGGCCAAGAGTGCCAAGCGCCAATAGACCAGATAAAATTAACTTCTTCATATTATTCTCCTAAGTTGGATTTGAGACTTATTTCCCCGACCGTAACATTTTGACCAAGGTTGTATCTTTATTAATAAAATGGTGTTTTAAGGCACCTGCCACATGAAGTATTACCAAAACAATCAAAGTCCAGGCGAGATAAAAATGAATTTCGCCTGCTATATCTTCCTGGTTCTCGATCAAAGAAGGTAGTGCTGGCACATCAAACAACTCGAACACGCCTACACCTCGACCGTCAGCAGTAGAAATAAGATAACCACTACTCATTATCAGAAACATAAGAATATATAACATTAGATGCACTAGGTGCGCCACCTTGTGCTCGAACGCCTCACCTTTACGCCCACTTACCTCGGGTTGTGGAACAATGTTAATAGTGCGCCAAATGACTCGAAATATGAGCGCCAAGAGCAGACATACACCAATACTTTTATGCAGATCCAAAGAGCCCTTATACCAGGAATCATAATAGCTGAGCTCAACCATGTATAAACCCAAGCCAAAGAGGAAGAATATACTAACAGCCATGAGCCAATGAATTATAATAGCCACCAAACCGTAAGAACTTACTGTATTCCGGATCATCACACATTCCTGCTAAACAGAAGAAACAATGATGTCACTATAGATCAAGGACACTTGTGCGGAAATATAAAATATGCAGAAGCGTTGTGCATAATTGCACACAGAGTAAATTGGGGTGCGCGCTCTTATTCTAGAAACAAGAGAGTTTTATACCATAGCGAGTATGGAAACTAGTTATGAGAAGATAATAAACGGCGTAGCGATAATTAATAGCAGAATTAACAGCAACAGCGAGTTAAAAACAAACTGAAGCCTTTTATAAAGCGGGCGATTCCGCTTTTTAAAGGCCTTCGACCATTCAAGAAAAGGTGTAACAGTGCTGAATAGGCGGTTAAAAAAACCTTGGCGATCTATCGATGTATTCGGCACTAAAGTTGCGCGTGCCAAGAGCTTGTATACCCAGTTAATCCCTCGACCAAATATATTCATTGGGCGCTCAACATCACACATTAGAATCAGTCGATAGTCTTCGGTATTGTTATTCACATAGTGAATATAAGTTTCATCAAAACAAAATGCCTCACCATCCCTCCAAGAATAGCTTTTGCCATCAATATTGATAAAACAGGCATCTGAGTTAGGTGTAGATAGCCCAAGCTGATACCGGTATGAGCAGGCAATGGGATCGCAGTGGCGAGTCAACTCTGAGCCTGGAGGCAACAAAGTAAACATTGCACCGTTTACTGAAGGAATGTTTTTTAGCAGCTCAACTGTATTAGGGCATAGCTTCTTTGCAGATTCATGCGTGTAACCATACCAGTTGACATAGAATTTACTCCAACCATGCTTATAGAAGGTTCTAAAGCCAACATCATAGTACGATGCAGAGCCTTCTTTGGTTGTCTTCTCAAAGTAACCCTGCTCTCTAAGACTCTCCGCCTCTTCACGCACGAGTTCCCACTTGTCAGTAAGAGACTGAAGCTCAGCAAAATCATCAATATTAACAATCGGTTTACGATAATTTCGCTTGGTCGACACATACAGAAAACAATTGAGAGGAGCAAAAATTGGCCAAGCTTTCCGGAGATATTCGCGAAGATTCTTATAGCGCACCTCTCCTCGATAGTTACACACATATACACAGCTGACTGTACTCAGTGCCACAACGAGAAGAATTACTAACAGAGCAAGGCTCATCGGTACCGACCTTATCTACATATAAGCCCTGCTTAGACAGAGCTTTAAACGCCAATAAAAAATTAAGCGACAGTTCCGTTTTTAGAACGGAATATCATCATCAAAATCATCACTAGGAGGCGCCATTGCTGGAGCGCTTTGCGGAGCGGCTTGAGGCGCTGCCTGAGTATATGCCTGGCCGCCCTGTTGTGGCGCGCGCTGATAGCCTTGTTGAACCGGCGCCGCCTGCTGTGGCTGCGCATAGCCCTGCGGTGCAGCCTGTGCTTGTGGTGCTGCTTGAGGAGCAGGCTGTGCCTGATACCCGCCTTGCGTGGCTGCTTGCGGCTGATCAAATCCACCCTGCTTACTATCTAGCATCTGCAGTTCGTTCGCAACAATCTCGGTGGTATAGCGATCTTGTCCGCTTTGATCTTGCCACTTTCTGGTCTGCAACTTACCTTCGATATAGACTTTAGAGCCTTTACGCAGATAATCTTTTGCAATTTCAGCTAAACGATTAAACATAACAACACGATGCCACTCCGTTTTTGGCACCATCTGTCCACTGTTTTTATCTTTATAACTTTCATCCGTAGCAATATTCAGGTTTGTGACCGCTGAACCTTGCGCCGTCATGCGCGCATCAGGATCTTGCCCTAAATTACCGATCAAAATTACTTTGTTTATACCTCTTGCCATTACCTTTCCCCGAATTATTTTTTGCTCTAATCTAATTATTGTCTCATGCTTAACGATAGCATTCCATAACCGAATCCAGCTCCTGCTGATTTAGTTTACCTTTGATTACTTTGAGATAAGCCACCTTATCTTCAGGCACCAAAACAACCTCTTCAACACCTCCCACTGAGCTAAGCCTATCGGTTATTTCCTGAGCCTGAGAGTCTGCCAAAGCTGAGAAACTTAAGGTCATACCTGTTTCAGAGCTTGGGTTAGCCATGCCGCGAGCAAATAGAAACCAGCCAAGACAAACAATACTTACCAGCAGATAAACGCCTGACTCATCATAGCTACTTAGAACCCAACCACCTAACACCCCCCCAACAAAGGCACCAAAGAACTGGCAAGTTGAATAAACCCCCATCGCCGTTCCTTTGCTTCCAGCCGGACAAATCTTACTGACCAAAGAAGGCAAACTCGCTTCGAGCAAGTTAAAAGCCATAAAGTAAAAAAACAAGCTAAGCCAGAAATATAAAAACTGGTTCTGAGTCAAACTAAAACTCAGTGACGAAGCCAGAAGAAGCAGAATTGCGAATAAAAAAACCGGCTTCATTTTCTGCTTCTTTTCACCAATGATAATAAAAGGAACCATTGCGAAAAATGATGTCACCATCACTGTTAGATAGACCAGCCAATGATCCTCGCCCGGCATATTAATTTTGTTAAGCAATGACATGGGGACAGCTATAAACAAAGCTGTCAGGCAAAGGTGAAGTGCAAAAATGCCGATATCAAGGCGAACTAGCTCTTTATGCTTTAAGACGTCCATTAACTGGCTCTTGAACAAACGGGTATTCCTGTCGGATGCACTCTGAACAGGATTCGGCACAAAGAAGTACAGCCAGAACATTCCGAACAGTGCCAACACAGCAGTAAACCAGAAAATCCCCTGAAGCCCAAGAACACTTCCCACTAAAGGCCCTATAACCAAGGCAACAGAAAAAGATACACCAATAGACATACCAATAATTGCCATCGATTTGGTGCGGCTCTCTTCACTCGTTAAATCACTTAGCAAAGCCATCAAGACACTGGCAATTGCCCCTGCCCCCTGAAGGAATCGGCCAAATATCACACCGTAAATTGTCGTTGAAAGTGCCGCGACCAAACTGCCAATGAGAAATAGGAGCAGCCCGAAGAAAATCAGTTTTTTGCGACCAAATCGGTCAGACAGTGCACCAAAGGGAACTTGGAACAGCGCCTGGCTCAAACCATAAGCACCAATAGCAACACCAATTAGAATTTCACTCGACCCGGCTAGCTCCTGCCCATATAAAACAAAAACCGGCAAAACCATAAACAAGCCAAGCATACGCGAAGCATATAAAAGAGCTAAAGAAATTACCGAGCGCTTTTCACTAGCAGTCATTATTTTGTATACATTCATCAAATTATTCGGGCAGCCATTCTATCATTAAGACCCACTGCAAGGAATCACAATACAGGTCTAATAAGTACTAATGAGCGCTTACACCCCATTAGCGTAATATGTCATACAAGTTAGCGTCTAAATTGCTATAATCGACCGTTTTTAAGCATCGGTTAATAGATTAATGGATAAGATCCTCGTTCGTGGCGCAAAAACACACAACCTAAAAAATATCGACCTTACAATTCCTCGTGATAAGCTAATCGTAATAACCGGTTTATCTGGCTCCGGTAAATCATCGCTCGCCTTTGACACGCTTTATGCTGAAGGCCAGCGACGTTATGTCGAGTCTCTGTCGACTTACGCTCGTCAATTCCTGTCGATGATGGACAAACCTGAAGTCGACCATATTGAAGGTCTTTCTCCAGCCATATCCATCGAGCAAAAATCCACCTCTCACAATCCACGATCTACTGTCGGTACGATTACTGAGATCTATGACTACCTTAGACTTCTATTCGCTCGCGCAGGCGAACCCCGATGCCCTGAACATGACGTACCACTTAATGCGCAAACCGTTAGCCAGATGGTTGATAAAGTGCTTGAGCTCCCTGAAGAAAGTCGGCTTATGCTGCTCGCCCCAATTGTTCAAAACCGCAAGGGCGAACATCTTCATGTATTCCAAGACCTCTTAAGCCAAGGATTTATTCGGGCCCGAATTGACGGCATCATTACTGATCTTGATGACACGCCCAAGCTCGAGAAGAACAAGAAACACACTATTGAAGTAGTTGTTGATCGCTTTAAGGTTCGCAGCGATATCCAACAACGTATCGCAGAATCCTTTGAGACATGCCTTGCCCTAACCGACGGCATTGCAGTTGTTGCCCCAATGGGTGAAGACGATGACCTAGAAGAGATCATCTTCTCTTCACGATTTGCTTGCCCCCATTGCGGTTATGCAATTAGCGAGCTTGAGCCTCGCATGTTCTCTTTCAATAATCCTGCCGGTGCTTGTGGCTCCTGCGATGGCTTAGGCGTTAATCAGTTTTTTGATCCTGATAGAATCGTACACAACCCCAGCCTAACACTTGCAGAAGGCGCGATTAGGGGCTGGGATCGACGCACGATCTACTACTTTCAACTCTTAAGTAATGTGGCCGAACACTATAATGTCGACATCTCTAGTACCTATGAGGAGCTACCTGATAGTTTTAAACAAACCCTCCTCTACGGAAGCCAGGATGAAGAAATATCGTTCACCTATGTCAATAGCCGTGGCGACAGCGTACAACGCTCGCACGTTTTTGAAGGTGTCATTCCTAACATCGAAAGACGCTATAGAGAAACTGAATCAAATATGGTTCGGGAAGACCTTGCTAAGTACCTGAACAATCAACCTTGTCCAAGCTGCCATGGCACTCGATTAAAACAAGCATCGCGGCATGTTTACATAAACAAAGACTCACTACCCGACTTAGCCAAGCTCCCCATTGGTACTGCTTTGGATTATTTCGAAAACCTAGAACTTAGCGGTCAACGAGGAGAAATAGCTGACAAGATTCTAAAAGAGATCCGCTTACGATTGGAGTTTCTAGTGAACGTAGGCCTAGATTATCTAAATCTGGAACGTAGTGCCGACACATTATCCGGCGGCGAAGCCCAAAGAATACGGCTAGCAAGCCAGATTGGCGCCGGGCTTGTGGGCGTCATGTATATTCTGGATGAACCATCGATCGGACTTCACCAACGGGACAATGACCGCCTCTTAAAAACGCTCACTCATCTCAAAGAGCTAGGCAATACTGTAATCGTTGTTGAACACGACGAAGATGCTATCAGACTTGCCGATCACGTCATTGATATCGGCCCGGGGGCTGGAATACATGGTGGCGAGATCGTCGCCGAAGGTACACCTGATGAAGTTATGTCCAACCCTGCATCCCTAACCGGCCAATATCTGTGTGGCAGCAAACGAATTGAAATCCCGGATGAACGCCATAAACCAAATAAGAACAAACAACTCATTCTGCAAGGCGCCAAGGGAAATAACCTTGAAAACGTTACACTTGAAATTCCAGTTGGCTTATTTACCTGCATTACTGGTGTTTCAGGCTCTGGTAAGTCAACCCTGATCAACTCAACGCTTTACCCCTTAGCGGCGACTGAACTAAATAATGCCACGACCTTAAATGCAGCAGAGCACGAAGCCATTCACGGCATGCACTTTTTCGACAAAGTGATCGATATTAATCAGAGCCCGATCGGACGCACCCCAAGATCAAACCCCGCGACCTATACAGGACTGTTTACACCTATCAGAGAGTTATTTGCTGGCACTCACGAGGCAAGGTCTCGTGGATATAAACCAGGCCGCTTTAGCTTCAATGTTAAGGGTGGCCGCTGTGAGGCCTGTCAGGGTGATGGCGTCACAAAAGTAGAAATGCACTTTCTACCTGATGTCTATGTTCCTTGTGATGTTTGTAAGAGCAAGCGATACAACAGGGAAACACTAGATATCACCTATAAAGGGAAGAATATCCACGAAGTTCTGGACCTTACTATCGAAGATGCGCGTGAATTCTTTGACGCGGTTCCCTTTATTGCCCGAAAGCTTCAGACCTTAATGGATGTTGGCCTGTCGTATATCCGACTTGGTCAAAGTGCGATTACACTATCTGGCGGCGAAGCCCAGCGTGTCAAACTAGCTAAAGAGCTTTCCAAGCGAGATACAGGTAAAACCCTCTACATCCTTGACGAACCAACTACTGGCTTGCACTTCTATGATATCCAGCAATTACTGACTGTTCTTAACAGGCTTAGAGATCACGGCAATACGATTGTCGTAATCGAGCACAATCTAGATGTCATAAAAACTGCTGACTGGATAGTAGATCTAGGCCCAGAAGGCGGCTCAAAAGGCGGCCAAATCGTCGCAACGGGCAGCCCTGAGCATGTGTCAGAGGTAGATGGTTCATTTACTGGAGAATTCTTAAAGCCAATCCTGGCCAGGAAATAAATATCAATAAAACAAGGTAAACGTAAGGCGAAGCGCACATATCCAAGAATCTAATGATTTAGTATGACATTCCATGGCAGCAGATCTTCCATTTCTGCTTGCTGATCTCTTTTACTAAGTGCTTTCAATAGATAATGAAGATAATCGAATGGCACAAGGTCATTTGCCTTTGCCGTTTCAACAATACTGTAAAGTACACTGCTGGCATGGGCACCACTAGTGGTGTTTGAGAATAACCAGTTTTTTCGCCCTATCA
>NZ_LWFE01001722.1:0-2237 GCF_001635675.1 Oleiphilus sp. HI0061
CCCAGTCGGTTGCCGTTTCAAGGGTATCAACCACATAGCCCTTTTCCCAAAGAGCTTCGCGTAGGTAAGGCATCTTAAAGCGTTTATCAGCCCACTTCTTACCCAAAAAGTTACCGGTGTACACGCCATGATAACGACGAATCATGCTCTTCATTAGTTTGTGGGCAGGGCGGCACTGCTCAGGCAGCCCCGTTATACCCAAGGTCATCATGCACTTGCCTTCAGCAGCACCTTTAAAGCTCAGATACTTTTCAAGCATTGATATCTGGCCAGGGTGACCAGCCAAAGCAAGTTGGGTCGTGGTTTCAACGGCATTACTTAAGCGCAGCATCGATAGTTGAACCTTACTCTGAACCATATAACGAGCTGCTTCCTTTGCTTGCGTCCACGAAGGGAAGAAAATAACGTAAAAGTCTTCTTGCTCTGCTAAAGGTGTCACTCGTACCTTAACTTCAGAGATTACGCCCATCCTCCCTTCCGAGCCCATAAAGATCTCTCTTACATCCGGGCCGCCTGCCGAGGCAGGAATGGTTTGAATATCCATACGCCCCTTAGGTGTTTCGACACTACCACCAGCAAACATTTGTTCGATGCGTCCATAACGCAGAGACTGCTGTCCACTAGAACGGCTCGCTACCCAACCACCAATGGTCGACAGCTCAAAGCTCTGGGGAAAGTGCCCCAAGGTATAGCCTCTAGAACGAAGCTGAGATTCAACTAAAGGCCCAGGTGTACCGGCACCAAAGGTAGCAATCTGACTCTCCTCATCCAAATCTATCAAGCGAGTCATTCGACCTAGCGATAAAGTTAGTATCGGTTCATCAGATTCAAAAGGGTTAATATGCCCCGCGACGCTGGTTCCACCACCATAGGGAATCAGGATAATGTCATGTTCATAACAAAACTCGACCAACTCAGCGACCTGATCTTTAGTTTCTGGAAAAGCAACGCCGTCGGGGAAGAATTCAAAGCGGCCACTTCTCATGGCAAGCCAGTCAGGCAGACTTTGACCGCGAGAATGACGAAGACGCTGTTCCGGGTCTTTATCAATCAATATATGCTCAGGTAAACGACTTTCTGGAACTTGAGCCAAAACTTCACTCAGCTGTGCATCCGCTAAAGGGCTGGAAGCACCCACTAGATCACTAAGAAATTGCTCACCCGTAGGTGGCAAATCCATTTTGTTTGCTTCATCTCCCCAACCATTCCAACGACGCATGCGTTCACCTATATATATTCAAATTTAGTTTAAAGTGCCCAGCATCTTAACAGCGGACAACACTCTAGAAAGACATAGCTCGAAATAATAACGGAATAAACTATAATTTCACTGACAATTTCAGACATTATGATCATCAAATTCAGTCAGTGACACTTTTTGTGCTCTCAAACTTCCTGCGAGAAGAGTAAATTATGAAACACCTGGGCTTTGCTTCCATTCCTGCCGTACAGCAATATTTACAATATGCTCAGAGCAAACAAATCGATACTCATCAAGTCATTCTCGACTCAGGGATCGACCCGAATGTTCTGGCCAGTGCAAATGGGCGTATTATTGGAACCCAGTTCCAATCTCTTATTAAACATCTTATCGAACGCGCTAATGACCCCTTGCTCGGGCTTCATACCAGCCAATTTGTTCAGCCAGGCTCCTATAGTGTGCTTGGCTATATCACTATGAGTTGCGCCACCATCGGTGAAGCCATGGATAAAATACAGCCCTATGAAAGACTTGTCGGGGATATGGGAACAACCAGCTTTAAAGATTTAGGGAACAGCATCTTGCAGTGCTGGCACTGTATTTACGACGACCCGATTGTCAGGCCTCATATGATCGATAACGTGTTGGCTTCGTGGACAAACTTTGCACGCTGGTTAGCAAACCAAAATGCCTCTGCTGAAAAGATACTAATCGGGCGCCCCGCTCCTTCTGCAAAGCTCCAAGAAGAATATACCCGCTTCTTCAATGCACCCGTTGAGTTTGAGGCTCAGCACAACGGTATTGTGCTAAATAAAGACCTACTGTCTATTTCACTTCGCCAACCCGATAACCTGCTACTCAAAACTCTTGAATCTCATGCTAGTGAGCAAATGACTCACCTTAGCCTGGCTAGTGAGAACTTTGCTGATAAAGTCAAAGCACTCATTCGACACCAATTGAATCTAGGCAGCGCAAGAAAAGAACTCATTGCGAATGAACTAAACATGACCGAACGAACACTGCAGAGAAAACTCGT
>NZ_LWFE01001723.1:0-737 GCF_001635675.1 Oleiphilus sp. HI0061
AAATTGAAACTGTTGCTGAAGAAACGCCTGAATTGATTCACAAAGCTGAAATTGATCCACTGGTTGGCCCACAGCAGTATCAAGGTCGTGAGCTTGCATTCAAGTTAGGTCTTGAAGGCGATCAGATCAAGCAGTTCGTAAAAGTGTTTATGGGTTTGTCGAACATGTTCAATGATCATGATTTCGCACTATTAGAAATCAACCCTCTAGTCATTACAGACGAAGGTAACATCCACTGCTTGGATGGAAAAATTGGCGTTGATAGCAATGCTTTATATCGTCAGCCTAAGATCCGTGAAATGCACGATCCTTCTCAAGAAGATGAGCGTGAAGCACATGCTGCTAAATTCGAATTGAACTATGTTGCTCTGGACGGAAATGTTGGTTGTATGGTTAACGGTGCCGGTCTTGCAATGGGTACGATGGATATCGTTAACTTGCACGGTGGTAAGCCTGCTAACTTCTTGGATGTTGGTGGCGGTGCGACGAAAGAACGTGTTTCAGAAGCATTCAAAATTATTTTGTCTGACGACAATGTAAAAGCAGTATTGGTTAATATATTTGGTGGTATTGTACGTTGTGACATGATTGCTGAAGGTATTATCGGTGCAGTTAAAGAAGTAGGTGTTGAAGTACCAGTTGTCGTACGACTTGAAGGTACAAATGCTGAAGCGGGCAGAGAAGTGCTTGCTAGCTCTGATTTGGATATTATCGCGGCAGAATCATTGACAGATGCT
>NZ_LWFE01001724.1:0-1325 GCF_001635675.1 Oleiphilus sp. HI0061
CTTCTTCATAGGTTGAGTACATGTAAGCCGTGTTCGATGAGAATTCTGCAGCACAGGTATCAACACGCTTATAGACAGGGCGAATATCGAAGCCCTGACGTAGCGTACGCAATTCTTTCTCGGTAATACCAAGTAGCTCTGCCAAACGGTGATCAGCAAAACCCTTACGCTTAAGACGAAGCATCGCTTCAGCAGTCATGTCTGTGCGTGTCATATTCGATACAACACACTCTTCTTCAATCAAATCTTCAATCTGAACCAGGAACCAAGGGTCGATGCCGCTTAGCTTGTAAATTTCATCAACCGACATGCCAGAACGGAAAGCATCACCGACATACCAGATACGCTCGGCACTCGGGTTACGAAGCTCTCGAATCATCTCTGATTTAGCATCTTCAGAAGCCAGATCCAATTTCGGCTCGAAGCCGTAAGAACCGACTTCCAAACCACGTAAAGCTTTCTGTAGCGATTCCTGGAAGGTTCGGCCAATAGACATAACCTCACCTACCGACTTCATCTGTGTCGTTAGAATCGGATCTGCCTGAGGGAACTTCTCGAAGGTAAAACGAGGAATCTTAGTGACAACATAATCGATTGATGGCTCGAATGAAGCCGGCGTTACGCCACCTGTAATATCATTCTGCAACTCATCCAGGGTATAACCAATCGCCAATTTAGCGGCAACTTTGGCAATCGGGAAACCGGTTGCTTTAGACGCCAAAGCAGATGAACGCGATACACGCGGGTTCATCTCGATAACCACCATACGGCCATCTTTCGGGTTCATACCAAACTGGACGTTTGAGCCACCAGTTTCAACACCAATCTCACGCAGTACTGCCAAAGAGGCATTACGCATTATTTGATATTCTTTATCGGTCAGCGTTTGTGCCGGTGCAACGGTAATCGAGTCACCGGTGTGAACACCCATCGCGTCAAAGTTTTCGATAGAACAGATAATGATACAGTTGTCGTTCTTGTCACGAACAACTTCCATTTCATATTCTTTCCAACCAATCAGGGACTCATCAATCAAAAGCTCGTTCGTGGGTGACAGGTCCAAACCACGCTCACAAATCTCTACGAACTCTTCTTTGTTATAAGCGATACCGCCACCACTTCCACCCATGGTGAAAGAAGGTCGAATAATACA
Source organism: Oleiphilus sp. HI0061 (assembly GCF_001635675.1). Taxonomy (NCBI): domain Bacteria; kingdom Pseudomonadati; phylum Pseudomonadota; class Gammaproteobacteria; order Oceanospirillales; family Oleiphilaceae; genus Oleiphilus; species Oleiphilus sp. HI0061. Next base: position 1,154 of record NZ_LWFE01001724.1, read on the forward strand.
AGGGAAGCCTAAAGAGTCTTGCACCTGAAGCGCTTCTTCCATGCTATGAGCAATCGCAGAACGCGGTGTTTCAAGGCCGATTGCCTTCATTGCTTTATCAAAGCGCTCACGATCTTCCGCTTTGTCGATGGTATCAGCATTCGCTCCAACCATTTCAACGTTGTACTTATCA
>NZ_LWFE01001725.1:0-894 GCF_001635675.1 Oleiphilus sp. HI0061
AATAACGATTTCTGATAGATAGTCGGCACCTTCGAGGTGGCTGACGATCTTGGGTAGTGCCTCACCTTCGAGTTCGGAGAAAAGAGATGGAAGAATCAAGGACATGGGGCGTTGTTTACTAAAGCCCCTTAACTCATCTTCCAAATCATCCAGAGGGCGACGTGATAGGTTGTGTAGGGTGGTGACAATGCCGTTTTGATAGAAATCAGCCATAATGATTTTCTCTCTAACTGTAGATAATGTTGTTTACGCCTTGGGCCCAGCCTTTCGGGCCACAATGCTCGCTAACTTGGTAGCCACTAGTACGGGCTAAACTTGGTGGAGCGTGAGCTGGAGAGCGGATAATGAGCGCTCTATCAGCAAGCTCCAACATGGCGACATCATTAAGACTATCGCCAATTGCGAGTGTTTTTAAGTCGCAGGGAATGGAAAAATTAATGAACTGTTTGACCAGCCAAGATAAGGCTCGGCCTTTATCGTGATCTCCGTTCAAGCATAGGAAACGCCCTCCTTGAAGAACGGTGCCTCCCTTATTTTCCAGATAAGTAATGAAGGATTGCTTATCGGAATGATTGCCTAGCCATTGAATTGGCTCACTGTACTCGCGCTCATTCGCTTGCTTGGCTTGCTCGACGCTAAGCCCTGTTAGCTCGGCAAGCGCTTGCTCGCTCATCGCTGCAAAATGGTTAAATTGCTGCGGAAAATCCTTTTTGGCTTGTTCGAGAATACCGAGCCAGTGTTGACGTGTTTCTGATAAGCCATAAACCCAGTATCCGTTTTGCTCGTAGCAAGCTTCTGGTTTACAGGGAAAATAGTCCGTAGGGATCAAGACAGCAGCGCCATTTTCAACAATAAACGGTTGCTGGTTTTTGATTGCTTTTCTGAGCTTGAGCA
>NZ_LWFE01001726.1:0-1405 GCF_001635675.1 Oleiphilus sp. HI0061
TAGTGCCTTCAAGTTGGTTGTCACCACCAATTAGATTAATGAATTCGGTGCGCTCATGCTGAAGTGAAAGCGATATGGCGTTTTCTCGAGCTGTACTTAAAAGCTTTTTACAGGCAAACAAAGCATCGGGGCTTTGCTTACTTGCAGACTGTGCATAGTTCATGGCGCTTGATAAGGCCTCGCCTTTCGGTACACTTTCTAGTGCTAATCCGGTTTGAACGGCTGTTTCGGCATCCATTCTCTGCCCGAGCAAGATCATTTTACTTGCCCACGCTTCGCCAATTAACCAACTCAACCGCTGTGTGCCACCAGCGCATGGTAAAAGACCAACACCTGCTTCAGGCAGTGCAACCTGAGCCTGTTCTTCGACGATACGGATATCACAGGCAAGTGCACACTCAAGACCTCCACCCATCGCGTAACCATTGATAGCCGCGATGGATACACCCTTAAAACTTGCAAGGGCTTCAAATGCTTCGCCAAAACGGTGTGCAACATCTTTTGAAAGTATCTTGTCGCCGCTACTAAACTGCTTAAGGTCTGCACCAGCAGAGAAAAACTTTTCGCCTTGCCCGTGTATGACTAAGGCACTTATTCCGCTCATTGCATTGAGTTTTACGATGACGCTTGAAAGCGCGCCAAGGCTTTCCAAGTCCCAGGTATTTGCAGGTGGATTGTTGATAGTAATTTTAGCAATATGACCATCGACAGTAACAATAATTTTGTCACTAGGGGAAATAGTCTGATTTTCTTGTGTCATAGCGGGTGTTCTTTCCTTTTTCAGAAGATTGGAATGCGCGAAGCTTGCCTACTAGCTTATCCGAGAAGCTGGAAGTTTTCATCAGATAACAAGGCTCTAGCAATGATTAAGCGCATTACTTCGTTAGTACCTTCGAGAATACGATGCACGCGCGTATCTCTAAAGTAACGTTCGATAGGGTATTCCTTGATATAGCCGTAACCACCGTGCAATTGTAGGGCTTCATCGCAAATCTTAAAACCGAGATCAGTCGCTAGGCGTTTAGCCATCGCGCAATGAACCGATTTATCGGCTGCACCTTGGTCGAGTTTAAATGCGGCTAGGCGGATCATCTGGCGAGAGGCTACAAGCTCTGTCAGCATATCAGACAGTTTGAACTGGGTGGCTTGAAAATCGGCAATCGTCTGATTGAATTGCTTGCGCTCCTTAACATAGCTAATACTCTGTCGCAGGCTCGCGCGCGCAGTACCGACTGAGCAGGCAGCAATATTGATTCGGCCGCCATCTAGGCCTTCCATCGCCAACTTGAAACCGTCACCTTCATGTGCCAAAAGGTTTTCTTTGGGTACGCGTACATTCTCAAAATGAATCAAGCGGGTCGGTTGATTGCTCCATCCGAGCTTTTCTTCTTTCTTACCAAAACTG
>NZ_LWFE01001727.1:0-929 GCF_001635675.1 Oleiphilus sp. HI0061
TATTGCCTTACGACGATGCGCGCTTAGGCAGTGACTCACCATCCTTTGTTACTTTGCCTTTAGGGACGAGTGAAGAGATGTTGGTCGGTACACTGAACTTGGAAAAAGTGCTGAGTGACAAGTCCTTAGATTTCCAACCTGGCTTACTAAGTAAAGCCAACGGCGGCGTTCTATACGTCGATGAAGTTAATCTATTGCCTGACAATCTTGTAGATCTGCTTTTGGATGTCGCCGCAAGTGGTGTCAATTACATAGAGCGCGATGGCATCAGCCATCAACACAAGGCGGAGTTTCTATTAATCGGCACGATGAATCCTGATGAAGGAGAATTGCGCCCCCAGTTACACGACCGTTTCGGTTTGGCAGTCGATTTAGCTAACCGCTACTCGGTAGAAGAGCGTGTTGCCATCGTTAAAACGCGCGAAGCATTTGATGCCGATCCAGAAGCATTTACTCTTGCCTATGAAGAAAAGCAAGAAGCACTGATCGCTAAGGTAGTTTCAGCAAGAAAGCGTTTAGAGGGTGTGGCATGCTCTGACTCCATTCGAATTGAAATTGCACAACGTTGTGAAGATGCGTTGGTAGATGGACTAAGAGCAGATATCGTTTGGTATCGAACAGCTCGCGCGCACGCCGCTTGGCAAGGTCGAAAAGAGGTCATCTTGGATGATCTTGATGCGGTTTCAGAGCTGGTTTTGCACCACCGCCGTAGGCACGACGCGCCACCACCAGCTCAAGGTGATTCCGGAAGCGGTAATCCTAACTCCGGCAACGATTCTCCAGAAACCGGATTTAAGCGACCCGATGATTCACATAGACAACCAAACCAGAATGACGCAAAGGGCGATGCCGATACCGGCGAACAAAATAGTACCGACAGTGATTGGGGGAGTATGGACCCAAAATGCATGAACGGTATTGTATCACCG
>NZ_LWFE01001728.1:0-431 GCF_001635675.1 Oleiphilus sp. HI0061
TGCGACCGATTTCCGGTCCTCATTATGGACAGCGTCCCCCAATTGGGCGCCAACCACCTCAACGAAGCGCGACGATTCGTGAACCTCATTGACGCGTGTTATGAATCTCGCACCCGCTTGGTGCTAGCGGCACAAGTCCCGCTCGACGAATTATTTGTCGATTTTGAAGCGCAAGTCGAAAGCAGAGATGGAGATGTAGAATTGTTTGTCAGTGAGAAGGGGGGAAACTCGAGTTCCTTTGCGACGACCATGATTCGCACCAAAGAGGGGGAACATTTGGAGTGGTCGGCGACGGGTCTAATTGGCGTGTCACTGGCACAATTCTCGTCCGCCAATGATCTCGCCTTTTCCTTTCGACGAGCCGCGTCTCGATTGGTAGAAATGGGTGGAAAGAAATGGGGGCGGCAATGACGACTGTGGAGAGGCTGAAT
>NZ_LWFE01001729.1:0-972 GCF_001635675.1 Oleiphilus sp. HI0061
GTTGAAAATAGTCGATATCTTCTTTTCCTAGCTTTGACTCGATAGAGTAGCGTAACTCGTCCAGTTCTTTTTGGAAGTCATTGATTTGCTGAGGGCTTAAATCTGGCTTATCGCTACTTTTAAACGCTGTTTTAATATCGACCAGTGTTTTTTTTGTACTTTCTTGAACCTTGCTTTGATTGCTCATAAAACTGTCCTATAACTCGATGTGAGTTGCTGTTTTCGCAACGGATATGCAGGGAAGGATGTAGTCATTATCTTTTGTCGACTCTTCCCCGGTTGCTAGATTGACGGTAGTGCCTGAAACTTTCTTGCAGCGGCAGGTTCGGCAGATTCCGGTGCGGCATGCTGATTTAGGCTTCAAACCGGCCGCTTCAGCTTCCTGCAATATTGTTCTTGCTGGGCTTGATACGACTGATGCATCTAAGGAGTCGAATTGAAGCTCGCTCGAGTAGCCTAATGTACTGGCATCAGCCAGGTCTGAAGTGAAGTTCTCTAGATGGATTTTTGAAGGGGCTATGCTTAGCTGCTCAAATATTTCCATAGATGCCTTCATAAAACCTTGGGGGCCACACATGTAGATGTCGCGACTTGATAAGTCAGGAACGAGTGATTGAAGTTGTGAACTATTTATTAGGCCGCTTTTCTTTCCGCGTGAGCCAGTTTCTAGCACAAACTGACTATTAATATTTGAGCGACTGCTTGTTAACTCTTCAATCTCTTTTTTAAAAATAAGATCTTTGGCTGACTTAGCGTAATTTATAAACACAATATCACTGCGGTTACCTGTTTTTGACAGGTAGCGAAGCATTGACATGACGGGAGTTATGCCGCTTCCTGCAGAGAGAAAAAGAATCTTTCCTGGAGGGTGGTAGGGTAATACAAATTGTCCCTGCGCCTTACTGACATTGATTTCGTCTCCAACTTTAAGCTGTGAGAATAGCCAGTTTGAAGCTAATCCTTTTTCTATGC
>NZ_LWFE01001730.1:0-1177 GCF_001635675.1 Oleiphilus sp. HI0061
TGCGACTGAAAAACCTTCTCAGGGTGAAGTAATAGCTGTGGGTACTGGAAAAATTCTGGATAACGGTGATGTTAAAGCTTTGGCTGTAAAAGAAGGCGATATTGTAGTGTTTGGTCAATATGCTGGTAATACCGTTAAGATCGATGGTGAAGAGCTATTGATTATGAGTGAAAGCGACCTTTACGGCGTGATAGAAGCTTAGTACCGGTTAGCCGGTTCAGAGAATTATTTTAAAAGTGCCTAACTAAATAGGCAAACAGTTTAAGTAGGAAAAGTATATGAGCGCTAAAGACGTTAAATTTGGTGATTCGGCTCGTCAAGGCATGTTGGCCGGTGTAAACATTCTAGCAGATGCAGTAAAGGTAACTTTGGGCCCTAAAGGTCGTAACGTTGTATTAGACAAATCTTTTGGTGCACCGACGGTGACTAAAGATGGTGTGTCTGTTGCGAAAGAAATCGAGCTTAAAGACAAGTTCGAAAACATGGGTGCGCAGATGGTAAAAGAAGTTGCATCACAAACTAATGATGCTGCGGGTGATGGAACAACGACTGCAACAGTTTTGGCTCAGTCTATCGTTAACGAAGGTTTGAAGGCTGTTGCTGCGGGTATGAACCCAATGGACCTGAAACGTGGCATCGACAAAGGTGTGCAAGTTGCAGTTCAAGCGGTTAAAGGCTTTGCTCGTCCATGTGAAGATACTAAAGCGATTGCTCAAGTAGGCACAATCTCAGCAAACAGCGATAGCTCTGTTGGTAGCATCATTGCTGAAGCGATGGAAAAAGTAGGTAAAGAAGGTGTTATCACTGTTGAAGAAGGTAGTGGCTTCGAAGATGAGCTAGCCGTTGTTGAAGGTATGCAGTTCGATCGTGGTTACTTATCACCTTACTTTATCAACAATCAGGACAATATGAGTGCAGAGCTTGAGAGCCCATTTATATTATTGGTTGATAAGAAGGTTTCTAACATTCGTGAGCTACTTCCTGTACTGGAAAGTGTTGCTAAAGCAAGCAAGCCATTATTGATCATTGCTGAAGATATCGAAGGCGAAGCGCTAGCGACTCTAGTTGTAAACAACATGCGTGGCATTGTTAAGGTGGCAGCGGTTAAGGCACCTGGCTTTGGCGATCGTCGTAAGGAAATGCTACAGGATATCGCTACTCTAACGGGTGGTACGGT
>NZ_LWFE01001731.1:0-811 GCF_001635675.1 Oleiphilus sp. HI0061
CCAACACACCAGGCAAACCGGGCATCCCCATTCCGATTAGCGAACCGCCGCTCCATGATAAGCTTTGCTCACACCAAACATTGGGCAAACGATTTACTTCCAGGTGAGGATCATTGGCCATGATTGCTCGCCCAGATTTTGTACGGCTGCCTGCGACAACCCAATTGTTAGACGCCATCATTCTAGGCAAGGCCTGATTCCAGATCACTTCACGCGGAACAATTCGTTCCTGAAGCTGAATACTCTCCACCAGTTCACGGTCAAAACGCTTAACGTCAATGGGAAATAGTTCAGCCAGAGCTTCTGTAGAGACGCCTGATTGCGTCAATTCAATAAAGAAACGTTCTACTTCCGCCTGCGATTGCGCCAAAGTCAGGTAGCTCGTCATTCGCGATATAAGAATAATATCCTGCACTTTCCAAGGTTCTGCCTGATAACCCAAGAGCTTCATTAAAGAAAATTCACCGGCTGAAAAGCCCGCATTGACACCATCACAGTAGGATTGAATCTGTGATAGTGAGACGACATCGAGCTTATTCAACTCTTGCGTTAAATTGCCATACCAATTTGCTCGCCTAAAGAACTTATCTATTGCCAAAGACTCTTCAGTATCCGAAAGCAGCTCCGTTAGCCGACCCTGCCCAAGTATCCGCATCATTAGCAATTGCGTGCCACGATCTATTGCATGCGCATAACCGCTCCCCCAAAGGGCGTCCTTGAAAGATGATGCTTTGACATGAGGCACTCCAGCCTCATCACGATTAATCGACAAACCTGAAGGCTGAGGCCCGCGAACTTTGATACGTCTCTT
>NZ_LWFE01001732.1:0-7415 GCF_001635675.1 Oleiphilus sp. HI0061
CGAAATGACGAATCAAAGACCGAGAACTTCTCACGACTCAATTGACTAAAACGACAATAATTTAAAGAGGAATATTTATGAAATACTTAATTAGCGCTCCATTGATCTTAGTTATGTTTCTATTCGGGCAAACTGCATTGGCAGGACCAGGAAGTGGTCATTCCCACGGGCATCAACATAAACCTATCACTAGTGAGCAAGCTATCAATAAAGCAACAAAGCATGTCTGGAAGTTGGCCAAGAAGGGCAAAATTGACGCATCTTGGTCTAGCGTAACTTCTAAATCAGTCGAGGAAAAATCATTCGGACATGGCCCAGAATGGGTCGTTACATTTGAGAATGAGTCCATCGAAGACCCTAAAAAGCAAACGCTTTACGTTTTCTTTACGATCAACGGAAAGTACTTGGCTTCTAACTTTACGGGGCAGTAAGGCCTAACGGGAGGTGTTCGCACCTCCCTTCCTATATTTTGCTTATGTCCAGTTTGAGGCCATCTTCTCTTGAAAAACGACCTTGCTTCCAAGAATCTTAATTGTTCAAATCTGAATAAGTCTCGTGAAGAGCTTTAAATAACCTGCTTGAGTGTGCGATACCTAGAGGTTTTATTGATCCAGAGTGGGCTAAGAGTGGGGGGGAATACCTATCTGGCTTGTCATAATAGCTTTGATTTAGGGTAGGGCCGTTTAGAATGATCTAGCGGATATAGTGTCTATAGAGCTTTGAGAAAAATATGTGGTTAAATGTGACTTTATGCCTCAGCGCTATGTCTGAATGGTAGAGTAAGGACAGTATCACAGAGCCTTATAAACTGAATTTCAATTTTTAATCGAGTATCTACTATGAAAAGTTGTAGCACCTTTAAGCAGCCCGGTTGAGTAGTGTTGAGTTTGGCCCCTGAAATATGGGGCTTTTTTTTGCGTTAAGGTTAGGTGCTAATGATCCTTTATTTGGGGTCGTCAATATTATTATCTAATAAGATCAGAGTTTTACAGATACCAACGGAATAAAATGTCTGATATTCTTATAGAAGCTCAAAAGGAAGGGTTTCTCCCAGAAACTCAAGTGGCATTGGGCACTAGCGAAGAAACGATCGAATGTGAAGGTTGTTATTCGCAGGTACAAGAAAGGGATTTAAAAGGCGGGGAGGCATGTCCTTACTGTTCTCTCGTGATTGCATAAAGTGCGAAAGAACATTTCCTAGCTTTGATCAAGTCTATAAAGGTCACCTAACAAAGACCCTCTGATTTGTAAATCCCTTTTGATGCTGAAATATAATCTATTTTCACTATTCAGGGGATAAAGGAATGCAAAATACGGCTATAAAAGTTATATCAACGTGCTTAGTTACTGGAACTCTAATTGGCTGTAATGGAGGTGGAAGTGGTGGCGGTGGAGCTGCCCCTGGAACTAATGGTGGTCAAGGCGGTGGAGTAGGGCCTGAGTTAGTAATCGAGTTTAGAGAGGCACCTCTAGACCCAAAGGTTTTTAATCTGCTTTCAAATGATAGAAGTACAGAAAATCACTTTAACCCTGAAGAAAAGTTAAGCATAACTTGGATGACAACGGTTAAATATTCGGATGACACTACGTTAGGTGTTAATCAAAGAGAGCTTTACCAAGCAAAGGTCTATCTGAGTGATAATGATATTATTGAGATTGATAATGATCTGGAGTTGTTCACTATCCAGTGTTCTTTCCCAATGGCATTGGGAGCAGATTATGGGTGTAGTGAATTCGCTTCATTTGAAAGTGTATATGCAAAGGATAATTTGAACCAATTTTCTACAACAAGTATTCCTTTAAATAAGCCTGAAGGTATCCAAAATCATGTTGTCGATGCAACGGATTTTCTGGATATTATTCCAAAAGATGCCAATGTTATAATAGAGACCTGCTTGATATCTGAGCCTGACAATTGTGCAGAGGCATCTGTTGCAATTGAGTTATACTAGCCAAACATCCCTGATGCATAATAGAAAAAAAATGAAGGCAGTTTTTTTGAAAAGACCTATAGAGATTCCTTTCTGTGAAGACATAGATGGTTTAACCGATGCTGTAGAACTCATGCTGGACCTAGTTCAAACCAACATTGATAAAGGGTTCATCCTGGATATAGACGCTGTTTTCGAATATGCGCAAGATGGTTTTACTCTGGTTACCTTTAACCTTTTAGTTAAGAATCTCAATAAAACGCTTTCCGATCAGGCAAGGGCAGTCACTCAAACTTTCACTGTGCATTAATTTAACCTGGTCAGCTGTCTGGAACCCGTGTCTTCTGCGTCGAAATTAGATCATTATAGAGAGCTCGCGGGACCAATTATTCATGCAGTTATCCTCGAAACGGGGAAAAATGATGTGAAGCTGATACGGAAAAAACTAAACCAGGCTTACCCATTTGAAGCTAGGTGTGGACAGGCTTATCGAGCCTGGTTATCAGAAGTACATTCCCAACTTGGCTTTACCTTACGAAGAAAAAACAGTTCAGAAAAACAATTAGACCTGTTCGATCAACCTTAATTATTCTTCTTCGACGGCCTCTAGAACGGATTCAACAGAAGCTGTAGCTAAGCCATCAACATTGACTGAGAAGTTGGGTTTCCCTAGTGAAAGCGCTGCCCCTATAAAAGTATTCCCAATCGCGGTCAATTTCTCTTCATGATCCTCAACACCTAACTGATCACACAAATCAGCCACACCATTAGCAAACTCTTGCAGTTTATCTTCTGTCAGACCTGTCATAGATATTCCTTTAGTACGATTCTGAATCAATGGCAACAGCGATACAGAATATGGAGGAAGTGAAGGAAAGTAATGACGGTATTCTTGCCATGATGAATGTCATTACGGATATCGCTGAGCAGACCAATCTTCTTGCACTTAATGCTGCAATTGAAGCGGCCCGTGCAGGGGATCAAGGTAGAGGATTTGCTGTCGTGGCTGATGAGGTTAGGACACTGTCCAAAAAAAGCAACGAATCAGCTCAGAAGATTAGAACTTTGTTAGACAAAGCGAGTTCTGATGTCAAAGCGGGTGCTGAAGCAGTCAATATGTCGGGCTCCGCGCTAGATAAAGTCGTCATTTCGGTAAAACAGGCGGCGGGGAATATTTCTACCGTCTCAGATTCAATGAGCAAGCAACGTACGCAGATTGAAGAGATTGTTCTGGAGAGTAAGAATGTTGAAGATATTAGTCGAACAAACGCCGACGCGGGGCAAACTTTGATGGATGCAAGTCAGGGGCTTTCAGAATTAGCGCACGAGTTATCAATCATGGCAAAAGATATGAACACCCTAGTAAGAAGCGCGTAGTGATCGCAGCTAATATTGAACACAGTTGAGCACGGTGACTAGTACAATCGGTATCCAACCAAGCTTGTCATCCGCTGAAAACATATTGACATTAAGAACGCCATCGACAGACCGGGTTCAACATTGATGAACCCGTCTATCTCGCTTTACTTAACCTGATACGAACTGAGGGGCGAAGCCTATGCTCCAGATGACGACTGTACCGACTCTTGTTGCTACAAGGTAAACGAGAGCGACAGTCAAGATAGCGCCGCTAAACAACAATGCGCGTTCTTTGCTAATACCCATGACAATCGGTAAACCGTCGTAGATCAAGAATCCTGCATATACTGCCGCTATAAGATATACAGCCATGTTGAAAATAGGTTCAGGGTTTAAAAGGGCGATACCAGCCAAAAAAAGTGGCGTACAAGAATAGGCTGCCAAGGCGATACCGTTTGCTGCATATTCATCATGTTTGCCTCCATAGGTTTTAGACATCCAATCGATTGCCCAGCCAAGCCCAAATACACCAATAAGCATTGCGATGTAGGTGATTATGTTGAGTTGCAAAGCGCTCTGGGTCGTCAGTTTAGTGATTTGCCCATCGCCAACTTGCCAACCAAACTGTGTCGTCGATATATAGGCGCATATTGGGCTAATCATTGCTAGAACGGCAATGTATGCAACATAAATTCTTCCCGGATTACTATGTTCTTTGCGGATCGATTCCCATTCTTCATCAGGGTGAGTGAACATTCCAAAAGCATGATTCAGTAACATTGTATTTCCCCATATTTTCCAAAAGAATATTTGCTTGATAGTAGACTTGAAATTTGCCTTTCTCATCGATCCGTTACGCTAGGAATCAATTAATGGATCACTCGGTTTTTTGCTCGTCTTTGTTCGGTATCTCTATTACTCGTGTATGATTGGCCAGTCGGCAGCATCGCGAGAGTCTAAATTTGGATCCGTTTCAGCTCCCCAGCGTTTTTGATACAAACCGTCAGGGTCATAGAGTCTCGACTGCTTTTCAAGATCGAAGTGGCGCCCTCCTCTTGGGTCAACCCCCACGCCTGCAATGTATTGCCAATTGCCCCAATTTACTGCCAAGTCAAAGTCAATGAGACAGTACTCAAACCAAGCTGCTCCATAGCGCCAGTCCACGCTCAATTCATTAACCAAACAACTGGCTGCGATTTGTCGGCCTCTGTTTGATAGATACCCCGTGTTTTTTAGTTCCTTCATGCAGGCATTGACAATCTTGAAAGGCGTTTCGCCTTCACACCATTTACTGAAGCGTTCAGGGTAGAAACTAGTAAGCGGGGGTGACTTTTTGGATCCTTGGAAACTAAATAGTTGGTCTCCTTTTAGAAAGTGCCACCATTGGAAATATTCTCTCCACAATAGCTCGACATATAGCCAACGAGATGAATCGTTAGACCCGTTTTCCTGTTCGTATTCAAGCAATTTCTTGATGACCTGGCGTGGAGATAGACAGCCGCTACTTAACCAGGGTGATATTTTGCTGCTGTTGGTCCAGCCGGATAATTCATTCCTTACTGTCTTGTAGCGACGGGGCGCATCACTGGAGAAATACTCGAACAGATGGCCAAACGCTTCGCGTTCACCACCGGTAAAGCGGAGCGAAGTCGTATTCACAGGAAGCCAATCAGGAATCTTCTCTGCTTCCAACATATCTATCTTAGGCATGATTGGCAGGAATTTGGGGGCAGGAAGGGGGTCAGGGACACCTTGATTTTCAATTGATTTCCTGAAGCGTGAGTATGTTTGGGGTAACTGAGAGACCTTAAACGGTAGTTCTAACTCATTGAAGATCGTGTATTGTTCATATTCTATTACCGCAGCCTCGGAGCATTTCCTGCGAATCGCTTTAAGGATGTGCCGCTCATAAGAACCGGAAGACTGAGTCAATACGAGGTCACTAAAGCCGTAATTATTGATAAGGTTGGATATCAGCTCAGTTGTATCACCATATAAAACAATCAGCTCTTGGTCATATCGTGCGAGGTTTTGTTTTAAATCCTGAATGCATTCCAAGGTGAACTGCCAGCGATGTTTGCTGATGGAAGGTTGCTGCCATAGCTTCTGCTGAAACCATCTAGGGTCTACGACATAGATGCACAGTAGGCGATCGGCGCTTTTTATGGCGTGCAGCGCCTGGTTGTCATGAATTCGCAGGTCTCGAGTAAACCAGTATAGAACTCTTCGTTGTTTAATGAGCATATGGATTCCGTAGTGCGCTGAGGGTGTTTCAGGCACTTACGAAGCAGGTTTCATTTTGGATCAGTGCATGGGGTGATCCATTGACGCGTTGATGCGTATAAGCTTTTAAATGCTCGGTGTGGTCTTGGGGCACATTCTAATTTTAGGAGTTGGGAACTTGGAACAGCATATTGAACCAAAGGTAGTCATGCTGGCAGCTGAATGCATTCGGCAAAAAGGAAGCATGGAGGGAGGCAAGCTTATTTATCAGCAAATTAGCCTCGAACTGAGTTATGACGGTTACACGATTATGCTCAGTGACCACAAAGTTAAGCTAACTCTCTTTTTTCACAACAAGATGAAAATTGAGTGCGCTCAAAACAGGGATCTGGAGAGTTTTTACGAAAAGTTGAAAAATATTGCACGCACTGTTTTCTAGCAATGGCCAACGAGAGAGAAATCATGAGTTTGAAAACCAAGCGTCTAAGGCTTGTTTTGGGGGATCAATTAAATAGCCGTCACTCTTGGTTCAAGGAATCTGATCCTGACACCTTGTACATTTTGGCTGAACTGACGCAGGAAACTAACTACGTAAAGCATCATGTTCAAAAAGTTTGTGCTTTCTTTGCCGCGATGGAGGATTTTGCGGAGAATCTAAGACAGGCAGGACATAGGGTAAAGTACTTCAATTTGGACGAAAGCTCGGGATATAAAGATTTGCCAGCATTGCTTTCATCTGTCATTGAACGCTGCGCTTGTCAGGTATTTGAATATCAGCAACCTGATGAATATCGACTGCATGTTCAACTACGTGAATTTACTCGAGACTTGGAGATCACCTCCCGACTCTATGAAACCGAGCATTTTTTTCTTGAGCACAACGAACTACCTCTATGGTTCGAAGGTGGCAGACATCATCGAATGGAAGGTTTCTATCGTAAAATGCGTAAACGCTTCAGTGTCTTGATGGAAGGAGGCAGCCCTTTAGGTGGAAAGTGGAATCACGATGAGGACAATCGTCATGCGCTCAAAAAGAAAGACTTAGCTGATATTCCCCAGCCACTGGTGTTTGAAAATGACGTAAGTGTCATTCTAAAACGGTTGAACGATCATGAGATTGTCAGTTTCGGTAATGCGAACATTAAGCTAGTTTGGCCGATTAACCATCGACAAGCGATGGCTCAACTTCAATACTTTTGCCAAGTATGCCTCCCGAAATTCGGCTACTTTCAAGACGCGATGACCTGCAATTCTCCTCACTCCTGGAGCCTATATCACTCACGGCTGAGTTTTGCTTTGAATGCCAAGATTATTAGCCCTGATGAGGTGATCGATGTCGCCATTGAAACATACTATCAACAGCAATCTAGTATTTCGATTTCGCAGATCGAAGGCTTTGTTCGTCAGATTCTTGGCTGGCGAGAATATGTTAGAGGAATGTACTGGGCCAATATGCCGGATTATACGGAACAGAATCGATTGAATGCGAGTAGACCTTTGCCAAGTTGGTTTTGGACTGGTGAAACCAAGATGGCGTGTATGAAGGAGAGTATCAAACAGTCTTTAGAGTATGCTTATGCCCACCATATTCAGCGCTTAATGATAACAGGTAACTTCTCTTTGCTGGCTGGTCTTCATCCCGATGAGGTAGATGATTGGTATTTAGGGATTTATATCGATGCCTTACAGTGGGTTGAGCTACCCAATACTCGAGGGATGGCCTTGTTTGCTGATGGGGGGTGGATCGCCACAAAACCCTATGCTGCGAGCGGCAACTATATCAACAAGATGAGTGACTACTGTAAGAGTTGTCATTATAAGGTTAAAGAGAAGGTAACGCCCGACGCCTGTCCATTCAATGCTCTTTACTGGGATTTTTTTGGAAGGCATGAAGAACGCTTG
>NZ_LWFE01001733.1:0-1186 GCF_001635675.1 Oleiphilus sp. HI0061
AAGAATAACTTCTGCCAATTGGGCCCCAGAAGACTCATCAGAAGCCGTAACTTGGTCTAGCTCCTTAATTAAGGTTGAGAGAACAGCCGCCTCGCTTTTCTCGAGGGTACGCATCCAACCATGTAAACCTTTCATTCAATATTCCTAATTTGAGTTTAATACTCAGTCTAGCAAGGGATTCAGAAAAGAGTAGTGTTTGGAAGTGAGAGGGTATTTGAAAAAGCGTCTATGACGAAGCTCTTGAATAAGAGCGGGGAAACACAAACCAGATCAAGAGAATTATGACCTGGTTTTTTCAAGTAAAGCGAACTAACTTTTTTTAGATTTCTGAGCGTCTTTATAAGCAAAATAGCCAAAGCCACCTAGAAACACAACAGTACCCGCAACAACCAATAAACCCGCAATGATGGTCTCATCTATATACATAATAAAATCTCCTCTAGTTAATAAAGAAAATTTATCATGCTCTAGTGATTCAGCACATGACACACATCAATCGCTTGGCAACTATCCCTCAGCTAAGCCAAAGTTCCCCGAACTAAGCAGCAGCTTTTGTCTGTTGGGTTTTATTTCTTTGAGCAATGATAAACAAAGGCTTAGAAAGACAAGCCAGTTTGCAACCATATGCGACGAGTATCTTCGCCCAAGGCATCTGCATTATAGTCAGCATATTTAGCTGTAAAACTAAGCTCATGAAACTTGAGCTTTACCTCAGCTTGCAGCTCTGTGCCGATTGATGATTCAGCGCCAGGAGCCTTATCAAATTCATAGTCATGATGAGCTAGCCCGATAGAAAAATCATCTGAGCAGCGGTATGAAACACCAAATACTGTATCGATAATTCCACCTGTAACATTCCCCAAGGCTTGATCCACAGCTTGGCCGGTATAACCCTGGTATTCATGCATACTAGCTAAAGGAGTGACAAAGCTAGCACTGCCATCGGCACCAAGTCTTTCACGGGCGATTGTAAAGCCTCCACCCTGATAGCCCGCGACAAGCTGCATTCGACTATAGCTGGCTCTGTAATTAATAGGGTTCTGGCCCTTGTCACCCTGAGTAGCAAACTCAAACAAGTAGGAAATTGAGAAATCTTCCCCTTCGCGGTTTCCTGATGAGTCTGCGATGCCATTGTTGCCGCCAACCATACCCGAAAAATAGATACCAGAGGTTTGCGTTTCCCAGC
>NZ_LWFE01001734.1:0-853 GCF_001635675.1 Oleiphilus sp. HI0061
GAAAGGGATTGATTGGATACAACGTAAAACCAACAACGAATTGCAAATTAAAATGTATGGCGGTGGGTCTCTCTATGGTGTCACCGGAGGCTTCAAAGCTTTACGCGCTGGCGTGGCTGATTTTGGGACGTGTTATACACTGGCCGAAGCAAAAGGTTTTGAGTTGTTTAAAACCATCCAGCTCCCCTATATAGCCCCTTCCAACCCTTACTTAACTGCACGAATTGTGAACGAGCTAATGGCTGATGGCTTGGCTGAGGAGTTCACTCGACGAGGTGTTTATCCAGCACATGTTATGCCAGTGAGACCTCTAAGCTTAATGAGCAAAACACCTATTCGTAGACCTGAAGACTTAAAAGGCAAAAAGGTGGTGTCATTTATGAATGCGCCGGGTGCGGCAGAAGACTTAGGCTACTCTGTTGTTCGTATTCCGTTTCCAGAGATCTATTCAGCCCTACAGCAAGGCGTGGTTGATGCAATCGTTTGGGTTGATATGGGCTTTATTCCTTTTAAAATTTATGAGCAAGCCAAGTACTATACAGAGTTGAATATTGCACCAACGACCATTGAGACTTGTATGAATCGTCGTAGCTTTGATCGGCTGAATAAACCAACCAAGCAGTTACTGTCGGACTTTCAGCAGAAATTGGCTTTGGCTGTTGTGCAGCGCACTGAAGAATTTGCACAAACTGCACAAAATACCTTGGCCGAGCAGGGTGTTGAAATTATAAAGTTTAGTGAGCCTGAGCAGCAAGCATGGGTCAAGGCATTTCAGCCAACTGTTAAGCGCTATATGGATAAGTGTGAGGCGGCAGGAAAAGATTGCCGAGGGCTGGTTAAGAGCATTGCCAAG
>NZ_LWFE01001735.1:0-1241 GCF_001635675.1 Oleiphilus sp. HI0061
GTGTCTTGGGTGGAATCGGTGTTGTCGAATTATATGAAGCCGTCAATATGGCTGAGATACAAGGCCGCTTCGTTGAGCAAGGTGTTTGGGTGCGGCCCTTTGGTAAACTCGTTTACGTCATGCCGCCTTATATCATGAGTGATGATGAACTAGCAAAACTGTGTCAGGCCATCCACCACGTTATCAAACACTATCATCAAGTTTGAGCGGCTAATACTGCGTACTTACCGCTAAACTTAACGCAGGTTTTGCCATTCTCGTCCGGGACGCTCACCTCAATATGGAAGACCGATTTTCCAAGCCCGGTGTGATGGTGCTGAGCTTTTTCCAAGATTTCGGGTGCAGGTGCATAAGCCGTGGCGACAAGCCGGCCTCTCAGTGGCCGAAGGTAGTTGATCTCCCCCTTGGCAACAACGATATCTCCCTTAAGCCCTAGCGCTTCAGCTTTAAGCTGAGTCATTCCCCAACCGGCGATCACACAGAGATTGTATAAGCTTCCACCAAAAGCGGTGCCTTTATCGTTAATATTCTCTGATAACGGTGCGCTGACCTTTAGTGTTTCGCCATCATAGGCATCAATAGAAACCTGGGCGGCACGAGCCAGCGGGAGATGTTTGATGAGAAAGGCCTCCAGCGCCTGCCCTTGCTTAGAATAATTTTCCACCATTACCGCCTCTCACTGTTTCCTACTCTTTTTTATTGAAGGTATTTTAAGCATAAAAAAAGGGAGGTTTTCAAACCTCCCTTCCTTTAATGGCCACTCAATGCACTGCAAGTGACCTAAGTTTCATCACTAAAGCTTATTCAGCTTCAGCTAATTCTTTCATGCTTAGCTTGATACGGCCTCGGTTATCGACATCTAGAACCTTAACCTTAACCATCTGACCCTCTTCAAGAACATCAGTTACTTTCTCAACACGCTCATTTGAGATTTGAGAAATATGAACCAAGCCATCTTTACCAGGCAAGATATTAACGAATGCACCGAAATCAACGATACGCTCAACTTTACCTTCGTAAACCTGACCAATTTCAGCTTCAGCAGTGATACCCATAATCATATCGATAGCTGCTTGAGCACTCGCATTGTCTTCACCAAATACCTTGATAGAACCGTCATCTTCGATATCAACTGATGCACCAGTCTGTTCAGTAATAGAACGGATCGTTGCACCACCTTTACCGATAACGTCACGAATCTTGTCAGCGTGAACACTCATGGTACGCATTGCAGGAGCCTT
>NZ_LWFE01001736.1:0-895 GCF_001635675.1 Oleiphilus sp. HI0061
TGACATCTAAGATATTACCCTACTGACCATTTCGATTGGCAAGTAACAAACTTAACGACTAGTAGATATAGAGATATGACAAAGAAGACTGAAGATAAACCTCAATCGTTCGAGCAGAAAGTGAGCTATGGATTTGGATGGCAGTTTGGCCGTCAGATGCAAAAGAACCGCTTCGAGGGAATGGATATTGAAGCAACGATTCAGGCTTTGCGAGCATGCTTTAATGGTGAACCTTCGGCTTTGTCCGAAAGCGAACTCAACGAAGCCTATGACACGATTAAAGAAAAGCGCATGCAGTTCGAGAAAGATCGTACCGAGAAGTATCAGGATTTGTGCAAAACTTTCTTAGATGAAAATGCCAAGCGAGAAGGCGTACAAGTTACCGACTCAGGTCTACAGTACGAAATTCTGGAAAGTGCAGAGGGCGATAAGCCTAGTATTGATCAGACTGTACGCGTTCACTATCACGGCTCATTCATTGATGGCCAGGTTTTTGACAGCTCTATTACCCGAAATGAACCCGCTGAGTTTGCATTAGATCAGGTTATCCCCGGTTGGACGGAAGGTTTATCAATGATGCCTGTCGGCTCAAAGTGGCGCTTTGTAGTACCCTCTAAGCTAGCCTATGGTGAAATGGGCTCGCCGCCAGCAATACCGCCTAACGCGGTACTGGTATTCGATGTTCACCTGATGAATATTGTTAAGTAAGACTTGCCGTTTTTGCTACCAGGCACCTCGAAGAGCAATACTGCGTGGTGCCTGATTAAGGCCTAGGAAGCTTCTGCTTTCTCTGTATTTACAAAGTAATAGGAGGGCTGAGGGATGACAATTACGCAACTTACTGAACTATTAGGTTGGGCGGTTTTGATTAATCTTGCTTATCTGTCTCTGGCTA
>NZ_LWFE01001737.1:0-578 GCF_001635675.1 Oleiphilus sp. HI0061
CTTATCCAGCTTGGCTGAAGGTTTGGAAAGTATTCATAAGGCAGTTTTAGCACAGCCTCGTCAGTTCTTACTGGTCTCGGAGTCGGAAGTCTCTGATGAAATTGCAGGCTTTATTCATCAGTCCTATAAAGACTTTGAACCTGCTGCGAATAGTCATTTTTCTTTAACAGAGAGACGTGAAACCGTAAAAGAAGCTTGGCTAACGTCCACGCAAGTCAACTTCTGTGCCAAGGCTTATCCTACTGTCGCTGTCGGTCATGATGATGCACCAGCCTTGTCTGTATTGGGAGGCTTTTTAAGAAATGGCTATTTACATAGGACGATCAGAGAGCAAGGTGGTGCCTATGGCGGTGGTGCAGGGCAGGACTCAGGTTCGGCATCCTTCAGGTTTTTCTCTTATCGTGATCCTCGTCTAAGTGAAACACTTGATGACTTCGACGCTTCATTAGAATGGCTGCATATCGAGGAGCATGATGGAGAAGAGTTAGAGCAGGCTATTTTGGGAGTTGTATCGCAAATAGATAAACCAAGATCGCCAGCTGGTGAAGCAAAGGGTGATTACCATAACTTGTTGTTTG
>NZ_LWFE01001738.1:0-1008 GCF_001635675.1 Oleiphilus sp. HI0061
ACCGTTACGCGCCCTAATGCCTTGAGACTTCATAATGTTAGCAATGTAATTCTCTGAACAAGGGTAACCAAGATCGTTTAACTCTTTCGCTATTCTTCTCGATCCATAGCCAGCTTGCGTATTCCGGCGTATCTGATCATCAATTCTGGTATCTGATCACTGATTCTGGAAATCCAGAAAAAGTGATCGAATAAAACCAGAATCAATGGTCGAAAAGTTCCAGAAATGATGATCGGTTAAAACCAGAATGAGTGATCGGAATGGGCCAGAATCTGCAGCCAGCTTCAAAGTCTTCATAGGTATCCAACACTTTAGCTGTCATTAGTTGTCGACGTTTATCGCGGTCACAGATAGAACCCTTGCACCAATTAGCGTAACCAGTGCGTGAGACACGCATAACCCGGCACATTAAAGCCTTGGAATGCTGCTCTTCATACTCTTTGATAATGGCGTACTTCACTCTTGGTTTCTGGCGAAGTACGCCGCAGCCTTTTTTAGGAAATCCATTTCTTCTTGAAGCTGTTTATTCTCTCGCCTTAAACGACGAAGTTCTTCACTCTCATTTTTTGAGTAATCGACGCCATTAACAGAGTTGAATTGTTTATCAGATAAGCGCATAAATTGACGCTTCCAGTTCGCGATTTGTTGGGAGCTAATTCCAAGTTCTTTAGCAACTTGAGCTTGAGTGACGCCCGGTTTTTCGCAGCGTTTCACTGCTTCTTTTCGGAATTCTTCAGAGTAAGCTTGAGTTTTTTTACGTGCCATGAGCACCTCCACATAAGGTCTATATAACTATAGTAGGGTGTACACTAATTGTTGGGCACTCGGAAACCTAGACATAATGACTCCCCACGTCCCAAAAGAGTGCTGACCTCCTATCGTGGGTTAGCAAAGCCAGAGCCATAATATATGTGTCATACCATATAAGCGGAGGCCAGCACCATGAAAAACAATACCATAATTTTTGTCGGATTGGACACCCATAAGGAGTTCACCGAAGTCGCATAT
>NZ_LWFE01001739.1:0-1190 GCF_001635675.1 Oleiphilus sp. HI0061
CCAGCTTGAGGGTGATTGAGGCCGTCTCCGTTACCTTGCTTGATAGAAATGATCTGTCGAGCAATTTCGCCAGAGGTTTCGTTTCTCCAGTAAGGGTAGCCGCTTTCGTCGGTTGAGTCGTAACCAACAATGGCATAATTGTCGCCAGAGCTCAGCAAGTCATCCATAAAGTCAGCACCGTTATAGTTGCTGAAGTGGGATGTTCGCCAAGAGTCGAGGGCATTGATTTTGATGTCGCCTTGGGTTCCGTGCCCGTGAACCATTATATAGCAGTTGTCGGCAGCCATCGCTTGCCCTGATCCCCATAATAGAGATAAAGAAAGCGCGCAGGTGGAAAGTATAGATTTCTTAGTTTTAAACATAGTTAGGACCTTTCGATATGTATATTATTTTTATTTTGCGTCCTGCGGACAAAGTACAACAGACACTTTATCTGACCATTATCTGAGAAGAGAGGGCCGACCTGTTTTTACTTGATCATTATTTATCGGGAATGGTAAGAAGACCATGACAGTAGAGGACAGAGTATTGGCATTTTTGGCAATAAATATAGGGCAAGCACTTAGGCTTACCCTATAGACTTTTATGCCTGTTTAGTCAGAAAAATTGGCAGCAACGTAGTCTGCAAGACGGGAGCGTTCAACGCTTTGTAGTGTGATGTGAGCATAGTGTTCCCAGTTTCGCATGCGGTCCATTGCAAAGCTGAAGCCACTCGTTGAGGCCGATAGATAGGGTGTATCAATTTGCTTTAGGTTGCCAATCGCAATGACCTTAGTGCCTGGACCAGCTCGTGATATGAGACCGTGCATTTGTGCAGAGGTCAGGTTCTGGGCTTCATCAATAATGAAGATCTTGTCGGAGAAACTTCGGCCTCTCATAAAACCGGAGCTTTTTATTTTTACGCGGCTTTTTAAGAATTCAACACTCGACTTCCTTTCGAAATCGGTGCCGTTGGGGTTGGCGCTCAATGTTTCCAAAGCATCGGTGATCGCGCCCATCCAAGGGCCGATTTTATCTTCTTCTTCGCCGGGTAAGAAGCCGATATCTTCACCCATTGGAACCGTGGCCCGAGTGACAATGATTTCATCATAAAACTTATCTTCGTACACCTGGTGTAGTGCCGCAGCTAGGGTTAACAGAGTTTTACCTGTCCCGGCTTCTCCGGCGATGGTGACGAAATCAATTTCAGG
>NZ_LWFE01001740.1:0-872 GCF_001635675.1 Oleiphilus sp. HI0061
TCAGTGCCTACTTCTTCAGCAAACTCGGTTACAGCAGTAACGATTGCCTGCATTTCCTGGTGAGCAAACAAAACAGCGCCCAGCATTTCGTCTTCAGTCATTTCTTTTGCTTCAGACTCAACCATCAATACTGCGTCTTTGGTGCCCGCTACAACCATGTCTAATAACGAATCTTCCAACTCAGCGTTTGTTGGGTTAAGTGAATAACCATCTTCATCAGTAAAGCCAACACGTGCTGCACCGATAGGACCATTGAACGGAACACCTGAGATAGCCAACGCAGCAGAAGTACCGATCATCGCTGCGATATCTGAGTTGTCAGTTTTGTTTGCTGACATAACAGTACAAACAACCTGAACTTCGTTCATGAAACCATTTGGAAACAACGGACGAATTGGACGGTCAATTAGACGAGAAGTTAGCGTCTCTTTTTCAGAAGGACGCGATTCACGCTTGATGTAACCACCTGGGATTTTACCAATCGCATACTGTTTCTCGTTGTAGAAAACAGATAATGGGAAAAAGTCTTGGCCTGGCGCAGTTTGTTTAGCTGCTGTTACCGCAACCAATACTGCGATATCGTCCATTGTGACTAATACAGAACCTGTTGCTTGACGAGCGATTCTGCCTGTTTCGATTGTAACTTCTGACTTACCGTACTTAAATTTTTTAATAACCGGATTCACATCGGCTCCTTAATTTATTTTCTTTGATTTAGCTTCGCTAAATGACAAGGACTAAAAGCTTTACGTCTCAGTGTTCTTACTTCTTTGAAGAACGAGCTCAGAAAAAACACTCAGACATAAAACTTTACGGCCTTCTAACAAAGCACTTTTACATTTACCTTAGCTGCACAAACAACTAAGCGTGAT
>NZ_LWFE01001741.1:0-1097 GCF_001635675.1 Oleiphilus sp. HI0061
TGCCAACTTGGTTTCGCAGCTTTGACCGGCCTCAAGCTCATTGATCATAGTTCGGATACAGTCGACAGACTTCAGAAACAGATCGACATGATCCACTTCCATAACAAACTGGTCTGAACGAATAAGATCAAGCAGCGTTTCTACAACATGTGTAAATTCAGCAATCTCATTAAAACCAAAGGTACCACTACCACCCTTAATCGAGTGTGCAGCCCTGAATATTTCGTTTATCGCTTCAGAATCGAGATTCGAGATATCGATATTAAGAAGCGCAGACTCCATAACATCAAGCCCTTCATAACTCTCTTCGAAAAACACCTGATGAAACTGACTTAAATCAACACTCATTGTATTGGCCTGTCTACGCGTAGTTACATTAACGATTTTTTGTTCTTGGTAGCGCTGTACATTACAGAGGTAAAGCTTAGCCCATTACTTTCTTGATAGTCGCTAATAGCTGCTCTGGGTTAAACGGTTTTACCAACCAACCCGTAGCGCCAGCATTTTTACCCTGCATTTTCTTATCGCCAGCTGATTCGGTGGTCAACATTAAGATTGGAGTAAACTTATAATCCGGTAAGGTTCTGAGGTTCTTAACTAACTCAATACCATCCATTACAGGCATATTCACATCGGATAAAACCAGATCAACAGCAGTAGTTTTTGCTTTATCTAGTGCTTGCTGTCCATCTGCAGCTTCTATCACATCAAAGCCAGCACCTTTAAGAGTGAATGAAACCATTTGTCTCATTGAGGCAGAATCATCTACCGCCAATATTGTTGCCATCTACGTTCTCCCGTATGCGACGATTAAGCAATTTCCCTAAGAAATCAAAATTCAAAAACATTTAGTTAAGATTTAGCATTTGTTCCAAGCCCGCTAACTTAGCAGCCGCTTGCAACTCTTCGGACACGCTTCCCCAAGAAACTTCAGCCTCAGCAGTACGCATTGAAGTAAAAAAGGAAGCAAATAATTGCAAGGCTGCAGTATCCACTCTCGATACTTCTCCCGCACTGATAACGGTTGGAGATGCTAATTTAAGAATCTCTTCCATCTCATGATGTAGCGACTCAACCTTAGCGATATTCACAACACC
>NZ_LWFE01001742.1:0-615 GCF_001635675.1 Oleiphilus sp. HI0061
CCAATCGCAATGGTTTCTGGTTGTAAGTCTTGCCCGGTATTTAAGGTATGTCCGGGTAAATCAATAATTGGTGACAGCAAAAAGGAAGAGCCGGCTAAGCCAGAAAAGGAAGGATCTAAGGAATCATAAATGTTATAAGTAGGGGCTGCTGTGCCTCGCAGAGGGGTAGCAGGGGGCGACTCTTGGCTATTCCTCCTACTTGGCGAAATGTTGAAACGAAATAATTGACCTTTTTCTATGAATAATCTCCCTTTCGGAAGGTATCGTTTACCTTCATGGTGTCAGGCTTTGCTCGGTATTTGTCACCAATTACCGGTCAATAACTGGTTTGCTAAGCGTCTAGCCTTTCTAATGCGAAAGCCTGTATTGATGCGCAAGCAATCACCTATCGATGTTCAGGTAGAAGGTTTAAAGTTCAGGTTGTTTCCCAAAGGAAACTTATCCGATAAGCGCTTATTAACTATGCCTGGCTTGCTCGATGGCCAGGAGCGACGTTTTTTGGCGTCCGTCTTGAGTGATGGGGCTACAGTTCTAGATGTAGGTGCGAATATCGGCGGTTATGGTTTGCTACTTGCGTGGGAGCGGAAAGACCTAAAGCTTGTTGCTGTAGAGGCG
>NZ_LWFE01001743.1:0-9703 GCF_001635675.1 Oleiphilus sp. HI0061
GGTTCTCCTTGGGAGCTTGGTTTGAGCGAGGCTCACCAGACTCTGCGCGGCAATGACTTGCGTGGCAGCGTCCGTCTGCAAACCGATGGCGGTTTAAAGACAGGTCTGGATGTTGTTAAAGCGGCGATACTGGGTGCCGAGAGTTTTGGTTTCGGTACCACGCCTATGGTTGCTTTGGGTTGTCGTTATTTGAGAATTTGTCATTTGAACAACTGTGCGACGGGTGTTGCGACTCAGAACGAATTACTTCGTGATGAGTACTTCAACGGTACCGTAGAAATGGTAATGAACTTCTTCCGCTTTGTTGCGAAAGAAGCGCGTGAGTGGATGGCTAAGCTAGGTGTTCGTAGTTTGGAAGAGCTGGTTGGTCGTACAGATTTGTTAGACATTTTGTCAGGTACTACTGATAAGCAGAACAAGCTTGACCTATCGCCGATTCTTTCGACTGAGGGAATACCTGAAGATAAACCGCATACCTGTAAGGTAGAGCGTAATGCTCCGTTTGACCAAGCCTTGTTGGCCGAAAAAATGGTTGAGGACTTAGTTCCAACAATTGAATCCAAGTCGGGTGGTACCTTCGATTACGAAGTGACTAACTGTGATCGTTCGGTTGGTGCACGAATCTCTGGCGAAATCGCAGAGCGTCATGGTAATCAAGGTATGGTGAGTGCGCCAATCAACTTGAATTTGACGGGTACAGCTGGTCAGAGCTTTGGTGTTTGGAATGCTGGTGGTTTGAATATGAACCTTGAAGGCGATGCAAACGACTATGTTGGTAAAGGTATGACTGGTGGTAAACTAACCATTCGACCCCCTCAAGGTAGTGAGTTCAAAACCCAGGAAACATCCATTGTTGGTAATACTTGTCTTTACGGCGCTACTGGCGGTAAGTTGTTTGCAGCGGGTACGGCTGGTGAGCGTTTTGGAGTTCGAAACTCTGGCGCTTCAGCGGTTGTTGAAGGCGCAGGTGATCACTGCTGTGAATATATGACTGGCGGTTTGATTACTGTTCTAGGTCAAACAGGTTATAACTTTGGTGCTGGTATGACAGGTGGTTTTGCCTATGTGCTAGACCAGGAAAATACGTTTGTAGATAAATACAATCATGAGTTGGTAGAAATTCAAAGAGTTTCAACTGAACAAATGGAGCCTTATCGCAATCATTTGCGAGGCGTTATTAAGGAGCATGTTGCTGAGACATCTAGTAAGTGGGGGCAAGAGATCCTTGAGCACTTCGATGACTTCATTGCTAAGTTCTGGTTAGTTAAGCCGAAGGCGGCTAGCTTGGATAACTTGCTTAACAACATGCGTTCTCGCCCTGAGTAGTGTTTCGAATTATCGAATACTCTCATTGCGAATAAGGTTTAGAGGTTAGAATATGGCAAAGCGTTTAAATAACAACTTTCAGTTTGTTGATGTGGGTCGAGTTGACCCAAAGAAAATTCCAATGGAAGGTCGTACCGAAGATTTTGGTGAGATCTATCAGTCATTTGATCAGAATGACGCGACTGAACAGGCTCATCGATGTCTTGAGTGTGGTAACCCTTACTGTGAGTGGAAGTGCCCGGTACATAACTATATCCCGAACTGGC
Organism: Oleiphilus sp. HI0061; assembly: GCF_001635675.1. Taxonomy (NCBI): domain Bacteria; kingdom Pseudomonadati; phylum Pseudomonadota; class Gammaproteobacteria; order Oceanospirillales; family Oleiphilaceae; genus Oleiphilus; species Oleiphilus sp. HI0061. The sequence continues at coordinate 1,593 of NZ_LWFE01001743.1, forward strand.
TAAAGCTGGTTTCAGAAGGGAATATTCTTGAAGCGGCTGAACTGTGTCACCAGACAAACTCTTTGCCTGAAGTGTGTGGTCGTGTTTGTCCTCAAGATCGATTGTGTGAAGGTGCTTGTACTCTTAATGCAGGTTTTGGTGCGGTGACTATTGGCTCGGCGGAGAAGTATATTACTGATACGGCTTTCGCTATGGGTTGGCGCCCGGATATGTCCAATGTTGTTAAAACAGACAAGAAGGTTGCCGTGATTGGCGCGGGCCCTGCCGGTTTGGCTTGTGCAGATATCCTGGTTCGTAACGGTGTTAAGCCTGTTGTTTTTGATCTTAATCCTGAGATTGGTGGTTTGCTTACCTTTGGTATTCCAGAGTTCAAGCTAGAAAAGGATGTCATGTCGCGTCGTCGAGAAATCTTCACCGATATGGGCGTTGAATTTCGCTTGAATACCGAAATTGGTAAAGATATCAGTATTGATGACTTGTTAAATGACTATGACGCAGTATTTATGGGTATGGGAACATACAAGTACATGAAAGGTGGCTTCCCAGGTGAAGACTTGCCAGGCGTTCATGATGCATTGCCATTTTTGATCTCAAACGTTAATCGTCGTTTGGGTTTTGAAAAAGATGAAGCTGACTTCATTAACATGGCAGGTAAGAAGGTGGTTGTTCTGGGTGGTGGTGATACTGCGATGGACTGTAACCGAACCTCTATTCGTCAACAGGCAGATAGTGTAGTTTGTGCTTACCGTCGTGACGAAGAGAATATGCCTGGCTCACGCAAAGAAGTTCAGAATGCCAAGGAAGAAGGTGTAGGCTTTATGTTTAATCGTCAACCAGTGGCGATTGTAGGTGATGATAAAGTTGAAGGTGTGAAGGTTGTTAAAACACAGCTGGGTGCCGCTGATGAAAATGGTCGTCGTCGCCCGGAAGTTATCGAAGGTAGTGAAGAAATCCTGCCTGCTGATGCAGTATTGATTGCGTTTGGTTTCCAGCCTAGCCCACCAGAATGGCTGTCCGATGTGAAGGTAGATGTTAATAGCTGGGGCGGTGTTGTCGCGCCAGAGAAGGGTGAGTACCCTTATCAGACGAGTAACCCGAAGATTTTCGCCGGTGGTGATATGGTTCGTGGTTCTGACTTGGTGGTTACCGCCATTGCGGAAGGCCGCCAGGCAGCTGAAGGCATCATGGACTACCTGGATATATAGTCTGCACGTGATGAGTATCAATGACTAAATCCAAGGCACGGTTGATAATACTGTGCCTTTTTTGTATCTGGACAACATTGCCAGACATTTCTTGATTATTAATATTGAAGAGACAGTGAATGACAGAGCTAAAGAATGATCGATTTCTGAGAGCGCTAGAGCGTAAGCCGGTTGATGTGACGCCTGTATGGATGATGCGTCAAGCTGGGCGTTATCTGCCAGAGTATAAAGCGACCAGAGCGCAAGCCGGTGACTTTATGAGTCTGTGTAAGAATAAAGAACTAGCATGCGAGGTCACAATTCAGCCTCTTGAGCGCTACAAGCTCGACGCTGCAATTCTGTTTTCTGATATCTTGACGATTCCGGACGCAATGGGTTTGGGTCTTTATTTCGAAACGGGTGAGGGGCCTCGTTTCAAGAAGATTGTTCGAACAGCAGAGGATGTCGAGAAACTACCTATAGTTGATACCTCTAAAGACTTGACTTACGTAACGGATGCAGTGAGCACCATACGTAAAGAGTTGAATGGACGTGTTCCGTTGATTGGTTTCTCTGGGAGTCCTTGGACTTTAGCCACTTATATGGTTGAGGGTGGAAGCTCTAAAGATTTTCGCCATATCAAAGCGATGATGTATTCTCAGCCAGAAATTATGCATCAGTTATTGGATAAAATTGCCTTGTCTGTGATTGATTATCTGAATGCTCAAATAAAAGCGGGTGCGCAAGCGGTTCAGATCTTCGATACCTGGGGTGGAAACCTGAGTGATCATGCATATCAACAGTTCTCTTTGGCTTATATGAAGAAAATTGTAGCTGGCTTAATTCGGGAATACGATGGTCGAAAAGTCCCCGTGATTCTATTTACCAAAGGAGGCGGTTTATGGTTGCCTTCTATGGCTGATACCGGCGCTGATGCACTTGGTCTTGACTGGACGATGGATATCGGTAAAGCGCGTGCCTTGGTAGGTGATAAAGTTGCTTTGCAGGGGAATATGGATCCGTCGGTGCTATATGCTTCAGAAAAAGGTATTAGGGATGAGGTGGCTAGAATTTTGGCATCTTATGGTCCAGGTGAAGGCCATGTATTCAATCTGGGGCATGGTATTCATCAATTTGTTGATCCAGCACATGCAGGCTACTTTGTTGATGCGGTTCATGAACTGAGTGCTCAGTATCACGCTTAAGATCGTTATCTAATGCATAGAATTAAGGGTGCAACGTGGCACCCTTTCTTTTTCTAGCACAAAATGCCATGTAATTCCCACACGTGTCACATTTGCAGCAGGCTCTTATTTAACCTGTGCGACTCTTTTAATACAATCGATAGATAACCCTTAAGGTCTCCCAAGGAACTGTAATGAGGCATCTCTCTCTCTATTTTGCTAAGGCAATTTCAATTTGTATCTGCGCTACAATGATCGTGGCTTGCGATAATTTAGAAAATATAGCCTTTTTCAAAAGTGTTGGGGATCCTGACATATATCAAAGTGATGCCGAAACTAATATCGATAACAAAACCATCGATATCGAAGTCGACATGTCCGAAGATTTATCTCTTAAAGTGCTTCAAGCGACTCTTTTAGCTTACTTGGATTCGCCATTGTATCGATATTTAGATGCATCAGACTTTCCAGAAGATCTAAGTTTGATATGCGGAAATTATGTTAAAGATGTATTTGAGGACCCCATTAGTTGGGACAGTTCTAGGGAGCCGGGTCAGGCTTATAGCGAAGGTGATACAGTAGAGCTGGTCTTTGACAATTGTCAGTTGAGTACAGGGCAAGAAGTGTCTGGTGCTTTATCGATGGAATATAGTGATATGGGTGGGGTAAATGACACCTTCATGCCGGTTTCAACTGATTACTGTGTTGATAGGCTTAATATCCTAAACGAAGGCCCTGATTACGACACATTATATGTAGCAGGCCATGAAGTAAGATTTTTCCCCTTTGGTGATGACACGATAGTCCGAGTTTATGAGCACAGCTACGATAGCGATACGGGTGAGCGAATATCTACCCTAAGGGCATCTTATGAAGTTGCCAAAAATAGGCCAACCTTGATTATCAATGAGCGTTTAGGTGTCGATGCTGGTGCTTTAGCATCGTTGGACGGAGATGAAATTTATCATGTTTTTGAAGGTGAACAGGAACTAGAGCGCTGCCAGTACTATCGTCGGCATTTAGATGTAAGTGTCAATGAGTTTGCAGTTAAAGATGGCGAAATTACCACGACTATAGATGGAGAAATTGAGTTATCAAATATTTCAGAAGATCTCGAAACTGAGTCATTTAACATTGTCGATAGCGATTTTTCTTTGTCCGTACAGCAGAATGCTTCACTGAATGAGTTTTCATTAACTGACTTTGATGCTGAAAAGGTTGAGAATTTGTCACGAGGCACCTATGTGATTGGTTTTTCAGGAGTCTTGGAGTCCGATTCGATTGGCGGAACAGTTGAAGTTGATGCAATGGACTCTTTTAGCAAGCTGAATGGCACGATAGGCGAATATCCAACTGATGGCATATTTAAGGTATTAGGACAGGGTTTGGAGCGAGTGACCCTGACGTCAAACCCTAGTGCACTGGTGATCGGTGTTGATTATGATGGTGATGATTCTCGTGTTGGAGCCAGTTTCCCAGATGAAACGTTTACAACGACCTGGGAGCAACTTCTGGAAGGTGACTTCCAGCGAGATGACTTTATTCCAGCAGAGTAGAAAGTTCCTTTCATACTGCTCAATATATCATTGATGGCCTTCTGGCTTCATATACTTAATTCCTCGATTAGCTCTATAATATTCCTCCTGTAGAGCGAGCATATCTATTTGCACGCATAATTATCAGATCTCATAGCAATAGGCTTAGCATGGCAAAGAGCAAAACCGCATTCGTCTGCACTGAGTGCGGGTCAGATTTATCTAAATGGCAAGGCCAGTGTCCGGATTGTGGCCAATGGAATACTATTCAGGAAATAAAGCTAGCAAAGCAAAGTAAGAGCAGCAGTACCTCGTTGGGTTATGCGGGCGCCAAGTCCGAGATTAAGGCTTTGGGGTCAATTGACCTCGAAGATCAACCCAGATTCAGTAGCGGTATAGGTGAGTTTGATCGGGTGCTGGGGGGAGGTTTAGTTCCCGGTTCTGCTATATTGGTTGGAGGTCATCCGGGTGCCGGGAAAAGTACTTTGCTACTCCAGACGATGTGTCATCTTTCTTCAAGCAGGGACGGCTTATATATTACTGGTGAAGAGTCTTTACAACAGGTTGCACTGCGAGCAAAGCGCCTCGGTCTCAAAGCTGATGTGCTGAATATGTTCTCTGAAACCCGGATCGAATCAATAGAAGAAGTGGTTCAAGTCCATAAGCCAAAAGTGCTGGTTGTTGACAGTATTCAGGTAATGCACACAGAAGCGATAGAGTCGGCTCCAGGTAGCGTTTCGCAAGTAAGAGAATGTGCTGCCAGGTTGACCCGTCTTGCCAAACAGACTGGCATGGTGCTATTTCTGGTTGGTCATGTGACCAAAGAGGGAGCGATTGCCGGGCCTAAGGTTTTGGAGCATATGATTGACTGCTCGATAATGCTCGAAGGCTCCAGTGACACTCGTTATCGCACTTTGCGAGGAATCAAAAATCGTTTTGGTGCAGTGAATGAGTTAGGTGTCTTTGCTATGCTCGAAAAAGGCTTGGTTGAAGTGAAGAACCCGAGTGCAATATTCCTAAGCCGTGGCGAAGAGATAATGCCAGGTAGTGTCGTGACGATACTCTGGGAAGGTACGCGCCCGTTGCTAGTAGAATTACAGGCTTTGGTTGATGAGAGCCAAGGCAACTACCCTAAGCGAGTCGCCTTGGGTATGGATCAGAACCGTTTATCAATGTTGCTGGCCGTGATGCATCGACATGGTGGGATCCATTGTGGCGACCAGGATGTATTTGTGAATCTGGTAGGTGGTGTAAAGACACTGGAAACGAGTACCGATTTAGCGACTTTGGCAGCGATTGTTTCTAGCTTGAAAGGGGTGTCACTTTCTGAAGATATGGTGATCTTTGGAGAGGTCGGTTTGTCGGGAGAAATACGTCCAGTCCCTAGTGGTCAGGAACGAATTCAGGAAGCGCTGAAGCATGGCTTTAAAAGAGCGATTGTTCCCTATGGAAACAAACCGAGAAACGATATTGCAGGGATGGAAGTTATGCTAGTGAAGAAGTTACCTGATTTGTTGAATGCTCTGTTTTAACATGCTTTGGTTTAGCTTATTAGATTAGTCTTCGAGCGTACTTTCTAAATGACAGGCAAATATGTCTGGCGCCATGGGTCTACCAAACAGATAGCCTTGTGCATAGTCACAGTTTAGATCTTTGAGCAGCTTGTATTGCTCCTGATTCTCGACCCCTTCAGCGACGACCTTAAGGTTTAAGCTGTGAGCCATAGAAATCGCCGCATTAATTAGTTCTTTGTCGGCTTGGTCTTCGACTAAGTCGTTGACGAAGCTACGGTCGACTTTAAGCATGTCAAAAGGATAGTTCCTGAGATAGCTTAGTGAGGAATAGCCGGTTCCAAAGTCATCCATCGATATTCGGACATCAAGATGGTTGAGGGCTCTTAGCGCATCTTTTACGAACTGCTGGTTATTCATTAGAACGCCCTCGGTAATTTCAAACTCAAGTGTATGTCTGGCAACTTGATGGTCCTGAATAATTCTTTCGACTTGAGATATCAGGTCTGGATCTCGAAACTGCCGTGGCGACAGGTTAACCGCCATGCGAAAGTCTGCTTGGTATTGCTTTTGCCACTTTGATGCTTGAGATAGCGCCTGGTGCAATACAAATTGACCAATAGGAATGATCAACCCGGTTTCCTCTGCGATCGGAATAAACTCATCAGGAGGTACTTGTCCTAAGGTTTGGTTATTCCAGCGTAATAGTGCTTCGGCTCCAATAATTTTGTCAGTCTGAACATCGACTTGAGGCTGGTAGGCGAGCGAGAATTCATTTCGGTCTAAGGCACCATGGATTTGTTCTTCAAGCTGTAATCTTCGGGCGACTTGTTGGTTCATTTCCTCAGTGTAGAACGAGTAGGCGTTTCGCCCGAGAGACTTAGCGTGATACATGGCTGAGTCGGCATTTCTTAGCAAGTCGGTCGGAGTAGCACCGTCATGAGGGAAAAGAGCAATGCCAATGCTGGCAGTTAGCATCAGTTTACGACCTTCAATATCAAACGAGCTTCTGAATTGTTCTAATATGCGCTCAGCAGTTTTTTGCGCAGACTTCTCGTCATCTAGGCCGCCCAAAATTAAGATGAATTCATCGCCTCCCAAGCGGCCAACTGTATCGCCCGTTCGAAGTACTTCTGATAGGCGCTCTGCAGCAACCATCAATACTTCGTCACCCATGTCATGGCCAAGGGAGTCATTAACCTTTTTAAAATCGTCTAGATCAACGAACAGTAAGGCAACTTTGTTGTTTTGACGTTGGGCTTCACCAATGATGTGGGTGAGCCTATCCAAAGATAAAAGTCGATTGGGCAGGTCAGTCAGCGAGTCAAAATGCGCTTGGTGAAATATTTTTTCTTCTTGTGCTTTGCGTGTCGAGATATCTTCCTTGACGGCAAGATAGTGAATCACTTTCCCATACTCATCCTTTACTGGAGAGATGTGCCCATATTCCCAAAAGGTCTCGCCATTCTTTTTACGAATTTGTACTTCGCCTTCCCAGCTATGTTCTTTTTCAAGCGCTTCGAAGAGTGCTGCGTAGGTATCTTTTTTTGCGTGGTCAGGCATTAGGCTGAAAAACTTCTTTCCTTCAACCTCACTAAGAGGGTAGCCGGAGGTCGTTTCAAATGCCTGATTTACATACTTTATGCTCCCATTGGTGGCGATGATCATGACCGACACAGGGCTCTGCTCGACGGCTTGGGAGAGGGTACGAATTTTTTGTCCGGTTTTTACTTCCTGGCTGATATCGCGAACTATCCCGAGTACCAGGGCTTTGCCGTCAATATCAATATTCTTTCCAATCACTTCTGAGTGATAAGTGCTTCCGTCTTTACGTTGAAGCAAAACTTCAACGGTTAGCCCTTCTTCAGTGGTTTTGGTTCTTTCGAAAGAGCGGTGATCTTGTTCGGGTGCCTTTATATCAAACACCGTCATGCCTAGCAGCTCATCTTTGCTGTAGCCGCTCATCTTACAAAAAGCAGGGTTAACAAATACGTAATTACCCTCAGTGTCGGCAACTGTAATGCCTTCAGAGCTTTGGTCAGTGATGGCCTTGAGCATGCGATCACTTTCAATATGCTTTTGTTGTCCTGATCCCATGAGTGCCTTGTTGCAGTTATACGTCAATTAAAGAAAACAAGCGTTTACTATGACTAATTAGTTTAGTAGGAACTTAGGAAATTCCTAGTTATTGAGGCTTAAATAGAGAGGAAACTTGAGCAGAGCTTAATTTAAATGACTGTGAGAAGTTCCAGTTCACGCATTAAAATATCGTCGCTACCAACATTAAGCTCTACTAAACGCTTAAGGTGGGTCATGCTGTCGATATCAATGTGCTGGCATTTAAAACCTAAGGTATTGTTTTCCTCGTGGGAAAAGGTGAGTGACATAATAATATGGCTTTCGCTACCTGATAGTCTGATGGTCGCTTCGCAAGGCGTATCAACATCCAGGCTGAAGTGGTCAGGCCGGTGAACCAGAATTCCGCGCAAGGAAATATCAAGGACTTCGGTAGACCATTCAAGGTCATCCTGACGCAAGGTGCAATCGGCATTAAATAGAATTCGGCTAAAATGACGGCGCTCGTCTTGTTTTGTCTCTTCGCTCATTTGGCCTCCGGCAACTCTGTTCTGCAAACCAGTTTGAAGGATAACAGAGAGGATTAATTATTATAGTCATTCATTAGAATATAAGTGCTAT
>NZ_LWFE01001744.1:0-915 GCF_001635675.1 Oleiphilus sp. HI0061
ATGGCCCATTACGAATCGGTTTAAATACAGGTTCTCTTTGGGGAAGCACCGACGTTACCGGAATATGGGGCATTCACAGTTCATTTTGGAGTCAGTTTGATGAAGCAGTGATCTCAATGCATGTTGGCGGAAACCCTCAAGATAACACTTCTGACTTCTTCGCATGATCCATTGCAACAAGCTCAACAACTGGCACGTTTGATTACAATCAAAGCTACGGAAATGGTGGCGGCTTATCTAACTTTATGCTTTGGGGAAGAAACACGGGTAACACAGTTGAGACTCCCGAGCCAGGCAGCATAGCTTTACTTGCTCTAGGCTTACTAGGTTTAGGTTTCTCTAGAAAGCTCTCTCAGCAGTAATAGTAAAAAATACGTTCTGGGTATTGATTACCCAGAAACACCTTACTTCTTACCCTCATAGATGACACCAGCACTGAGAATCACCAGATCAAGCTCTACGATAAACTAAAGATTGAGCTCACCGAAACTCTTATTGAAGTCCCTTAACTGATCATCTCCCCGGTCATACTCCGCCTGCCATAAAAGATCTTTATAATCTGATAGGACACGCTCTATAGATCGACTTAACTCATCGAAGTCTCCGTCCGCGACATAGATGGCCGCACGTACAATTCGATTTGTTACACGCCAATTTGTTTTAACAAACAAGGCCTCAATTTCATCTTTGGCCAGCAACCACTGCTTGCCAAAATCTCGCTCTAACTTATTTTGAATATCACCCAACAACTGCATTTCCACCTCACGAGGTTTGATTAAAAAGTGTCAGTTAAACCTCACTTAGCTACCAAGGCAGAACATCCCCATTTGAATGCCAGAACGTACCAGTATTCGTAAGATTCAACTCATCTACTCTCTGAGCTAAACGCTCAGCAGCTTGATCAGGGGTAATGTC
>NZ_LWFE01001745.1:0-803 GCF_001635675.1 Oleiphilus sp. HI0061
TGGAAAAAACCTATCGTGTTAACTTGAATATGATTGGTATCGATGGCCGCCCGGCAGTGAAAGGCCTGAAGGTTATTTTAACTGAGTGGCTTAGTTATCGAACAGATACCGTAACGCGTAGACTTAAATTTAGGCTCGATAAAGTCGAGAAGCGACTACACCTCTTGGATGGGCTATTGGTCGCCTTCCTGAATATCGATGAAGTAATCCATATCATTCGAACAGAAGATGAGCCAAAAGCTGTGTTAATGGCTCGCTTTAATCTGACTGAAGTTCAGGCAGACTATATTCTGGATACCAAGTTGAGACAGCTCGCTCGACTTGAAGAAATGAAGATTCGTGCCGAGCAGGAAGAACTTGAAAAAGAACGTAAAGAATTGAAGAAAATCCTAGGTTCTTCAGCTTTGATGAAGGCCTTGATTAAAGAAGAATTATTGGCGGATGCAGAAAAATACGGCGATGATCGTCGCTCCCCAATCGTTGAGCGGCAAGAAGCAAAAGCTTTCTCAGAAGCTGATTTGATTTCATCTGAACCCGTGACGGTTGTCTTGTCAGAGAAAGGTTGGGTGAGATCGGCTAAAGGTCATGATATTGATCCGGCAGGGCTGAATTATAAGTCGGGTGATGGCTACGCTTTATCGGCCAAAGGTAAGAGTCATCAAGGTGTCGTGTTTATTGATTCTACCGGGCGCTCTTATACCGTGCCGACACATAGCTTGCCGTCAGCAAGAGGCCAGGGAGAGCCCTTGACCGGTAAGATCAACCCGCCTTCGGGCGCAACGTTTAAAGCGGTCGTGCTTGGT
>NZ_LWFE01001746.1:0-635 GCF_001635675.1 Oleiphilus sp. HI0061
AAATATTCTTTGATGAGCTGAATGTTGGGCTTATGGCAATATCAAGAAGGCCACCTTGGCCTTTGGCAAGCACGTTCTTAAGCCCTTGGATAGTTGTGAGCTGCTTTGTTTGAATATCCAAACTATAAAGCCGGCCACGTCGTTCGGTAATTAATAGAGTGTTGGCATCCAGAAAAGCCAGTCCCCAAGGAATATTTAAGCCTGAGTATAGTTCTTCCAAAATGAAGTGAATCTGGCCACTTTGCCCTTCAAGGATAGTGCGGGAAAAGCTTGGGCTGGCAAAGCTTATGAAGAACGCAAGACTAATACATGCAATGAAATTGTACATTTTAGGGAACTCCAATAGCTTCAGCATTCAATCAAGGCAAGTTTTAACCCCTTATCAGGCTCCAGTTCTTTTATTTCATCACTAAGCGCTAAAGGCGTGATAGATCTTACATCCTCTATCGTCTCTCGTATGTCGCGTTCAAATTCTGAAAAGGTTACTTGTTGATTGTTTAGGGCCGCTAAGATAACTCCGCCATCCTTTAAGTATTTGGTGCAGCGACGTAGTAGTTTCTGATAGTCAGGCCAGACTCGAAAGGAGCCTTTATAAAAAGGCGGCGGGTCGAGAATGATTATGTCGAACTTTGACT
>NZ_LWFE01001747.1:0-563 GCF_001635675.1 Oleiphilus sp. HI0061
GTGAGCGCGCTTCCAATAGCCGCGGCTCAGGTGAAGTCGACCATGGGCTTTGGTATGTCCCAGGATATTGATATTTTTGATACGCCTCCATTAATTGACGAAACAACTGATACGGGTGCAGAGCAAGAAGATGCTGCGGCTTATCGTGCTGCGGTAGAAGCGGTAACGGCTGTTGTGAACCAGATAGACGAGGCTGTTGGTACTGAAGACCCTAATGCTGTATTAAGTGCACTCACACAAGATTTAGCCGATGGCCAGATCGACGGTAAAGTCGACAATGAAGAAGGTGGCTCAGAATCGAGTGATATTTTTGGCGGTGCTGAAGATGATGCTGCTGAAGATACAGCTAGTGCCGCACTTCAACTTTTAGAGCAAGACCCTGCTTCCTTACCGATTCCGAACGACCCTCAAGGTCGTACAGTTGGTGAAATGAAACAAGTGATTAACGATGAAAAAGAAGACCTGGGTAATGAAGGCGTTAATACTGAAATAAATACTGAAGAAGAAGTTGTACTCAAGCCCGCTGAAACTGACCCAGACCTGGATGATGATGGCGTTCCAAA
>NZ_LWFE01001748.1:0-1617 GCF_001635675.1 Oleiphilus sp. HI0061
CCTTTCAGGTTGTCGATATACTCATCAACCATTGCACTAAATTCATGCTTAACAACCGGGCTAATTGCTAACTTAAGCAGGCCTGGTAAAGGCAAAGTCAATTGCGCAGAAGTCGTTAATTTCAAGTTAGTTACGCCGTCACCTTCGGTTATTTCCCACTTACCTGATACAACGCCATTACCCTCACCCTTAACAGGAGTCCAAGTAACTTCACATGCGGCTTCGTCAGCAGAATACTTACAGGCATAAACAGTCTGGATTGCATGATCACCCAAGCCTACCTTTTCCATTTCCCAAAGAAAGGTATTGTCACCTTGATCGGTTAGTGCTTCAACTTTTGGGAAGTGGGCGCCTGAAGCGGGCACATCCGCCAACAATGCAAAAGCAGTGCTTGCATCGGCTTTAACGGTAAACTCGCGATCAATATCAATACTTACTTTAACGGTCATTTCCTACCTCACTATTATTATCACTGGTGGTTTTCTCAGGGTGTATTTCTGTGCGGGCAAGCCTATTAATGAGCGTTCCGATTAGAAATTCGAAAAGCTTCAATGACATAATCCTGCAGACCAGCAATAATAAACACTTCAAAGATAAAAAGCCACGATACCTTGAACAAGAAACCGACTCATTAAGGGCCATATACAGCAATGAACAAATTTCTTAAATTCAGCTTACTTTTGGTTATCGGACTGCCCTTATTAGCAGTGCTAGGTATCGCGCTGTTCATTCAGTTTCAAGATGCAAATCGCTTCAAACCTACGATTGAGCAGCAAGCTATAGAACAAGCCGGAATAAACTTATCGATAGACGGGTCCCTAACCTGGTCTTTGTACCCACTCGGCATTGATATCAACGATATGCAAATCAGTGATCAGCATGGACAAGCGTTTGCATCTATTAAGAGAATACTGGCGCAGGTAGACCTATTTTCTTTACTCAAGGGTTCACCCAGCGTTCACACCCTGCTTCTCGATAAGGCCAATAATATTAGAATTGAGTGTTAGTTTTTCTATGGTGTCTTCGAAGGTGAAGTCTATGTCGAAGGGTACATCTTTGTTTGGTGCTATGTTTGAAACCTTAATACTCGCAGGTGAAAGTTTAATGCTTTGGTTTTTGAGCTCTGATGTATAAGCAATGTTTAGGTTAGATATGCTTAGCTGGCTGAGTAAAAACGAAAGCTCAGAAGTCTTCTGGTTTTTTGAGTCTTGATTTGAATCTTTTGCTTTCGTTTCCGAGGTGTCTTTTTCCAGTGCCGCTGTTTCTTGTGTTGGTAGAATATTAAGCCAATTGGCTTTTCCTTGCTCGTCTTCAAATAGCGATATTTTTGCACTATCGAGAAGCAGGGTGTGAACGCTGGGTGAACCCTTGAGTAAAGAAAATAGGTCTACCTGCGCCAGTATTCTCTTAATAGATGCAAACGCTTGTCCATGCTGATCACTGATTTGCATATCGTTGATATCAATGCCGAGTGGGTACAAAGACCAGGTTAGGGACCCGTCTATCGATAAGTTTATTCCGGCTTGTTCTATAGCTTGCTGCTCAATCGTAGGTTTGAAGCGATTTGCATCTTGAAACTGAATGAACAGCGCGATACCTAGCACTGCTAATAAGGGC
>NZ_LWFE01001749.1:0-1209 GCF_001635675.1 Oleiphilus sp. HI0061
GATTCGCACCTTTTCTTATAACAAGAGTGGAGTATCCAGCTATTTGTAGCCATTTAGAAAATCAGTTTCTGATCGCAATGCCCCAGATGAAAGATCCAAACTTCTCAGGGTCTCTGACGTATATTTGTGATCATAGCAGCGATGGCGCAATGGGCGTTGTGATTAACCGCCCTACCGATATTGGCTTGGCTGAGTTACTCGAACAGTTAGATATCAGTATGACGATTGATACTGATGCCAAAATTTACGCTGGCGGGCCGGTCCAAAGAGATCGTGGTTTTATCTTTCATGATGGTGAAAAATGTTGGCAATCTACGCTAGAGTTATCATCCGGACTGAAACTCACCACATCTAAAGACATCCTTGAAGCCATTGCACAGGGAACCGGGCCACAAACCTATCTGGTTGCCCTTGGCTATGCTGGTTGGGGAGAGGGGCAGTTAGAAGGTGAGCTCACAGAAAACACTTGGTTCACTTGCCCCGGGTCTCAGGACATATTGTTTGCTGACGACGATAGCAAAAAACTGACAATGGCGATGGATATTCTCGGTATTAAGGCAGACCAGCTCAGTGGCCAGATAGGTCACGCTTAATGACCAATGAAGCCTTGACCTACTTATGTTTTGACTTTGGTGTAAAGCGCTTCGGTGTTGCCTGTGGGAATAGCCTACTTAAAACCGCATCAGAGCTTGCTCCCATTAAAGCCAGAGAGGGGATTCCTGACTGGGAAGTAATTGAACAATTGGTAGAAGAATGGAAACCGACAGGCTTTGTCGTTGGTTTACCTTTGAATATGGATGGCTCTGAAAGCGATATGTCATTGCGAGCGAAGAAGTTCGGTAAGCGCTTAAAAGGCCGTTTTAATAAACCAGTCGATATGATGGATGAGCGGCTCTCAAGCTTCGAAGCTAAGCAGGCGGTGAAAGCTAGAACGGGTCGGTACGTAGATTTTGGGGATCACTCGGTTGACGGTGCCGCAGCATGTTTAATACTAGAAAGCTGGTTTGCAGCAATGAGTGACAATAAAGGAACTGACAATGCATGATGAACAAGCTGTAGAAGCCTTATTGGGTGCGATGTCACAGCAACTAAGCCATTATTTGGCAGAAAAGAATATCACTGACTATGAGTTTGTCGGGATTCGCACCGGCGGTGTTTGGGTCGCTAAGGCTATTCAAAAAAGTTTGGCGAATGAAAAACTGATTGGTG
>NZ_LWFE01001750.1:0-1343 GCF_001635675.1 Oleiphilus sp. HI0061
TCGTAATCAGTCAGATCAACAAAGCTAATCTCAACACCAAACTTCTTTACAAACTTTTCTAGCAGAACTGTCGTCGTGCCAAAAACACTGCGCGAACAAATGACATGATCACCCTGCTCTAACAGAGCGTAGCAAACAGACATAATAGCAGCCATACCCGATGCTGCAGCAACACCACGCTCGCCTCCTTCTAAGGCAGCTAAGCGCGCCTCAAACATCGCAACCGTTGGATTGGTGAAACGCGCATAGATGTTCCCAGGCTCTTCGCCTGCAAATCGTGCAGCAGCTTCTTGCGCTGAATTAAACACAAAGCTTGAGGTCGGAAAAATCGCTTCGCTGTGTTCAAGCTCAGGACTTCTAATTTGCCCAGCTCGTACTGCAAGCGTCTCTAAACCAACACCGTCCAAATTTGGAACGGGAATATTACCTTTCGGTGGCTGGCTATTCGCCATCTCTTCTCACCTTTAATTCGAATTTTTAGTTTTCTATGACAAATAATGAGCTAATTCAGCCTTAATTGTCGTTATGAAGATCGATAGTGGCGTCATCTTCATTTAACTTCTTTTTGTTTGAATCATTACGTGCTTGCTCAAGCCTGTCGAGGTAATCACCACATATATCACCCGTTGGATAGACTCCGTTGAAGACCGAGCAATCAAACTCATCAATGTCTTCGTTTCCATCTTTCGCACAACGAATAAGATCTTCCAGGTCTTGATAAACTAGCCAGTCTGCACCAATAATTTCCTGAATATCTTCAACCGTGCGGTCATGTGCAATCAACTCAGTTGCAGCAGGCATATCGATACCGTAAACATTTGGGTATCTTACCTCAGGCGCGGCAGATGCAAAGTACACGTTTTTAGCACCAGCGTCTCTAGCCATTTGTACGATTTCACGACATGTCGTACCCCGTACAATTGAGTCATCGACCAACATAACGTTTTTATCTTTAAACTCTAGTTCAATGGGGTTCAACTTCTGACGTACCGACTTCTTACGCTGATTCTGGCCTGGCATAATAAAAGTACGACCAATATAGCGGTTCTTGATGAAGCCTTCGCGAAACTTCACACCCAACTCCACCGCCATTTGCATTGCAGAGGTACGGCTAGTATCGGGGATAGGCATGACAACGTCGATATCGTGATCAGGACGCAGTCGTTTTACTTTTTGGGCAAGTGTTTCACCCATACGCAGGCGCGCCTTGTAAACAGAGACCTTATCTATAATAGAATCAGGGCGCGCGAAGTATACGTGCTCGAAAATACAAGGTGTCAGTTTAGGGTTTTCAGAACATTGCTGTGTATGCAGTGTTCCATCATTCTCAATATAGATCGCTT
>NZ_LWFE01001751.1:0-1079 GCF_001635675.1 Oleiphilus sp. HI0061
CCGCGGTGATAACTTCTTTCAAGGACTTCGGCACGATGTTTAGTCGAACAAACCATTGCATCAGGTTTTTCAAGGCGACATAAGGCATGAAAATTCGTTCGATTTGATGTTCGAGTATATATTCAGCAAGAGACTTAAAGTCTTGTTTGATCAGTGGGTCAAGAGTGTATAGCGTTGCGCCAAGTGATAAGCTAGAAAAGATTTCCTGGAAAGATACATCAAAACTGAGCGAGGAAAATTGCAAGGTCTTAGGGGCGTAGTTTTCGTTGTAATGAGCATTCTGCCAGTCGATCAGCTTATTTAGAGGGCCATGGGGCATCGCGACGCCTTTGGGGCGCCCTGTTGAACCCGAGGTATAGATTAAATAGGCAGCAGTCGATTCTTCTAGTTGAGCGCTATCGATGCCAAAGTTCTTAAATGCTTGGGACTTATTTGCTAGGACCTGTTCTAAGGTTTCTTCTGTAGGGAATGTTTGACTAAAGTTAATTGATTTGGTCGACTTCGGCGCAAATTCACATACCCTATCACATAGCACAAAGCTCGCATTCGCGTTTTCCAGCATGTATGCCAATCGATCGTTGGGGTAGATCGGGTCAAGAGGAATGTAGGCACAGCCATAGTCCAGCAACGCGATCATACTTGCTATCGCCAAGGGTTTCGATTCGAAATATAGACCAACGTAGCTACCTTGTTCTAGCTCCAACTGTTTGAGCCTGGAATTGATTCCTGCAACAAGCTGCCCGAGTTCAGCATAGCTTATCGAGACTTGATTATCTTGAATCGCTATTGACGTGGGGATAGAGTCAAAGTTTTGTTTGACCGTGTCGATGAAATTCAAGCTGACCTCTTTGCCTTGGGTGTTAGAGTTTATATAATTATTGCAGTGTCACTTACTTCTGAGTGGGAAGCTAGAGATTGAAGCAGTCTATTTCAAGGTAATTTCCTTTAATATCGATCTATTGATACTTCTTTAGTCACTAAAGTTTAAACGGCGTTCTTCTATGCCTTACCCCTGTAGCGGAATAAACTGAGTTAGCGATGGCTGGTGCGATGATTGGCACGGCTATTTCACCAATTCC
>NZ_LWFE01001752.1:0-644 GCF_001635675.1 Oleiphilus sp. HI0061
ATTCCTGCATGGACTGGGGGGATTACCGAAGCCCCAATGGGGTATGAGGGGACAGGGCAGCATCATATCGACCCTTTTGCCTCTGATGATATCAAATTCACCATTGATGACAGTAACTACAAAGGTTTTAAAAACTATCTGACCCCAGGTCAGTATGCTTTGTTTGAAGCATACCCAAGTAGCTTCAAGATCAATGTATATCCAACCCATCGTTCGCACTCGATGCCGGATTGGGTCCTAGAAAATACCAAGAAAAATGCCAAAACATCGTCTTTATCCAAAGGCGGGGTGGGGATTCAGAACGCATACGGTGGTATTCCTTTTCCAATATTACATGGAAAGAATGAAGATAAAGCCCTTCAGACAATGTGGAATCATTTGACTAGATGGAGAGGTATTTTTGCAATCTTGCGTTCGACTGAAGTGCCAGTTCAGAGAGATGGTTCTTTTTCTCCGATTACCAAGCAGGCGGAAGTGTTTTTTAACTTCCATAACCCTAAAGGCAGCTTTAAAAAGCTTAACAATATTTTGTTTTACTTTTTGACTTTCAATAAAGCGCCCGCCCGTTTGGCAGGTGGTGCGTTGCTAGTTCACGAAACTATGGATCAGGTTAAAGACAAACGAGGTGCGTGGGACTATAACTC